>CAZFJD010000208.1:0-6233 GCA_964518775.1 uncultured Syntrophaceae bacterium | reverse complement strand
ATTGCTCCGTTAATGGCCGAAGCCGCGTCCCCAACCCAGCTCCCAGGATGAATGCCGTCTTGAATCTTCGTCCTTTCATCAATGGCTTCTCACGTCTCCCCAGACGCCCCCTCTCCCCGGCGCGGGAGAGGGTAGGGGTGAGGGGGAAATGATCACGTCTTCTTCTTTGCAAACTCCGGATCAATCTTCACCAGTGCCGTCACAATGAACCCGGGGATCGTCGCAGCCATGACCCAGAGGAAGTAGTTCTGATACCCTAACTGTTCCTGGAGCCAACCGCTCCACATGGCCGGCAACATCATCCCCAAGGCCATGATCCCTGTAGAGATGGCGTAGTGGACCGTTTTGTACTCTCCCTCTGACACCATGATCATGAACATCGTGTAGGCCGTAAAGCCAAAGCCATAACCGAATTGCTCCACGGCAATGCAGAGGTTAATTAAATGAAAGTTGTCTGGCTGGACCTGCGAGAGGTAGACATAGACAAAATCCGGCAGATGCATGGCGCAGACCATAATCCAGATCCAGAACTTGAGCCCTTTTCTGGAGATAGCATATCCGCCCAGGAGCCCTCCGAGCATGAGTGAAATGACCCCAACTGTGCCGTAGATGATTCCCACCTCTGATGTGGTGAGCCCCAGTCCTCCCTTTAAGGGAGGATCGAGCAGAAAGGGAGCAATGATCTTGACAATCTGTGTCTCCGCAAACCGGTAGAAGAAAAAGAAGGTAAGAATGGTAACGATCCCTTTTTTCCTGAAGAAGAGGCCGAAGATGTGGAAGAAGTCTCGTGAGAGGGAAGTCGAAGGGTTGCGGATAGCCGGACGGTCCACAGTCGGATAGGGAAGAAGAAAGAGATGATAAAGGAAAAGGGCGGCGAAAACGGCTGCCGCAACAAAGAGGGCGATGGACCAGGCCGTGGGGATATCATGACCGCTTCCTTCGAGAAAACCGGCAAAGACGACTAGTCCGCCCTTGGTCGCAATCGAGGCAATGCGATAGAAGGTGGTTCTCACCCCGACGAAGGCGGCTTGGTGATGCTCAGAGAGGCCCAGCATATAAAAGCCGTCGGCAGCGGTGTCATGAGTTGCTGAGCTAAAAGCCATAAGCCAGAAGAAGGCGAGGGTATACTGGAAGAATCGACCAGTAGGGATGGTGAAGGCGATGCAGGCCAGTGACGCCCCGATGAGGAGCTGCATCAGAAGGATCCAGTAGCGCTTCGTCTTGAAGATGTCGATAAAAGGGCTCCAGAGGGGCTTGATGACCCAGGGAAGATAGAGCCAGCTTGTGTAAAGGGCGATGTCTGTGTTTGAGATGCCAAGGCGCTTATAGAGGACCACTGAAACCGTCATCGCCATGATGTAAGGGATCCCCTCGGCAACATATAAAGAGGGAACCCAAGCCCAAGGATTTCGCAATATCGGTTTCTGTATCAACATACCTTATAACGTTGTGATCGTTCAGAACGATCTTAACGAAGATAACGATCTAAACATCAGAGGTAGATCTTCTTTACTTCTATTCCCCGAAAATAATGCTTCAGGATTTCTTCTGCTGAAAATCCGCGAGTTGCCATGACTGCAGCACCGATCTGGCAGAGTCCCACGCCGTGTCCCCAGCCAGCACCATGAAAGATAAATCGCTCGCCTTCAACCTTCACAATGAATGCACCGCTGTAAAGGTGACTCCGGGAGAGCCAGCGCCGTATTTCGAGTTCCTTTCCCACAACGATGCTTCTCTTTGAACCGACGATTTTTAGCCGGGAGATCCTGCCCGAAGGACCACGGCGAAGCGGTACGATTTCCCGAAGAGTTCCGAAATCAAAACCCGATTTTTTTAGCAGGATCTCTTCCAGTTCCGTCCGGGAATATTCGATCCTCCAGCGGAAAAAGTTTTTTGTCTCGCGGTCAAAGTCGGGAAGAATTTTTTGGAGAAAGCCTTCATCTTTAGTATTGCAGTAGGCCACGGGTTCTGAAAGGATCCAGGCTGAAGCTTCTTCCTCCGTCCGGATCGGCTGATGAGGGATTGATGCGTCTGAAATGCTTCCAAGATATGGAACTTGTTTATTATTCCAGGCGGTTTCGAACTCTTCTGTGAGGCCTCCGCAGGCCTTAGAATATCGGGCATCACAGATTTGACCCTGAAAGCTGATCACCATCCCGCGGGTTTTCCGGACAGCTTCTTCAGCCTGTTTGGATATGATCTTTGTGATGCCCTGGTAGCGCTGGCAGTGGTCATCAGCGCAGACATCGAAGAGGTCATGATCCTCCCGATGATACCATCGCATCACCTCTCCTTCAGTAATGTTTTCCGTCGGCATGGACGTTTCTTCTCTTTTACTCCTTCGATCGAGCGCCGCCAGAATCCAGCTTCGGGATACGATGGCGTGGGCCTTCAGAAATTCCAGGGGAGCAGCACCACTCATCTCAGAGGAGATGACACTTTTCAGATAATCCTCCAGAGAGATTTCATTGATGGCGCAGATCGTCCCGTCCTTGCGTGAACGGAGAATCAGGTCGCCCTGAAAGGTCTGATTCTCTGTCCTCTCCCAGTGGAAGCGGTTTCCGATCGTGACATTGAAAACGGAGAGAGTTGAACCTTCTTGGCCTGTGAGCCTGATTAAGGGGAAACGGCAGATTTCACGTTGAACCTCATCAAAGAGCACGATCACCCCAGCCTCTGCCTTTGCAGAAAATCTGCCTGTAATAGGACCGAACCCATCACCATGGAAATTTCCATCCAGATGGCCGAAGATTTCGGTCTGTCGATCAATGATTCCCACAGTGATCTTCGGTTCATTTTTCACTTGAACCCTCGACCCCTTGAACCCTTTCTTTTTGAAATGATTATTACTTTTTTAAAGGTATTGTCAACCCTCCGACGAACTCAGGGTTAATCCTGGTTCAAGCTTGGGGTCACGCTTAAACTACACACTTAATAGAAAAATGGGCAGGGTCGGTTCGAATGCAACGTAAGGATCCGGGGAGCAGGCGATTGTAATTTGCTTTGACTGAAAGAGGACTTTTATAATGATTGAGGGACAGCTACTAATCTGACTTCTTGTAGCTGATGGAAATGCCTGAACTGCTGGAACGATCAATGGTGGTCTGGTAATTGGGAAGGCTCCTGATATAATCCAAAAATTCCTTTATGCCTCCATAAGCATTGGTCACATTGTGGGCCGTGAAGCAGCCGCCTTTTATGAGTTTAGGGTCCACATCCTTAAAATACTGCGTATACCATTCCTTGTCGGCATCGGAAAAAACAAAATCAAATGACCCTTCCAGCTCCTTCACCAGTTGATGGGCATCGGCCAACCTGGCATCGATAAACTCTTCCACTCCGGCCTCCTTGAAGTTTTTCAACGCCCTTTTGTAGCGGTCCCCATCGATTTCAATGGTGATCAGTTTGCCGCCGGTCTTGCTCAGTGCCCAGGCAATCCAGATAGCGGAATGGCCCGTAGAGGTACCGATTTCCAATGCTCTTTTGTAACCATTCTTGATGATCAGATCATATAATACTTTGCCGTCCTCATAAGGCACATTCCAGTCATGCCATTTCCCTCGGTTTTCTTTCAAGAATTTCTCTACCTTAGCATCCAGTTTTGTGGAAGTTTGGGATTTTTGCGCAGAGACCGAAATTAACGCGCCAAAAGATAAGATCAATATCCCAAGCCAAGCGATCAAAACCTTTATGGATGTTTGATTCATATTTCCTGTTTTTATTATAACACACCTCAGCATTCATCGTTGCGAAAACACGCCGGCGGGACAAAGAAGAAAAAGAAGGCCAGGGTCGAACCTAAAGCATACCCCTCGCCTTTTACCAAGAATAAGACGTATCATTGGGGTCTGTCTTTGACTGACTTTTCAAGAAGTCCTGACCATTTAAGAATCCTGTTCGACATCTGGAGTGCACGAAGAGCAAGAATGCCACGTGCCTTTTCGACAGGCCAGATACGCCTCCAGCGACAGATCTCGCGCTGCATATCAGCCAGTTCGGGCATGGGGTCAGGCAATCGTAATAAAGTATTTTTTCTTGGCTTGCTTGATCAAATCCTCCTCTAACTTGCCCAGAGTTTTTCTGACAGACTTCTCCTCACGAAGTCTGTCTTCAACCTCAATGATCGCCTGACTTATTCTCATCGGACTCCTCCCAAAATGCTCCGCTATGTCTTTCACCATCTGCCCCGCCAATCCCCTTGCTAGGTAGGCAACCATCCCTCTACCTTCGGCGCCTTTCCGCTCGTAGGTAAGGGAGTACAGTCGGTCTATCGGAATCCCACAGGCCTTGCTCACTTCTCTTGCAATCACCTCCATACGTATATCATAAATCACCCGCTCTGTCCTCTTCTGCTCCCCCTCAACTCGATGGATGAATTCCTCTCCACCAAGATACCGCTGGTCCTTCACTTCGTAGAACTTCTCCTCATGCCCCCTATCCAGTCCTTCCAGGATGAACTCCCGGTATTTCCTCCTCCCAACAGACCTATTGGCTCCAAATTGTCCCAATACGAAATCAGTATCCACCAGACCCTCTCTGTCCTTCCCCAGATAGCTCAGATGACTCGTCCATGGGTATCTCTCAAGATCCCTTACTACCCTCGCACGAACCGGGTTCAGGTGGATATATCTCACCAATTCCAACAGATAAGCATCCTTGTCACAGAGGATCGCTCTGTATCGCCCTTGAAAAAGATGTCCCACCTGAGCATATCGCTTGTTGAAATTACGGGCATATCGAAAGAGAAGGGATTGCATGAACCTGCTTAAAGGAGTCTCTTTAACTTCTAGCAGCAGGTGAACGTGATTCTTCATTAACGCATATGCATAAACCTGAATACCGCATCTGATCTTGCACTCAGAAAGGTATGCCAGGTAAGCCGTCCGATCCTTGTCATCGAGGAAAATGTCGTGGCGCTGATTTCCCCTCGAGATGACATGATATAGAGCGCCCGGATAATGAATACGTGGTTTACGTGCCATGTCAACTTATTATCGCAAAAACTCACTCTATGTCAATACTTTATTACGATTGCCTGACCCCTTTTGACTGGGTATACCAATCTTACCCGCATTGTGGTGAGGCGTTAAAGGGGACCTTGATAGATCTGAATATTGCGAATGTCTTAGATAAGCACCTCGGTTATGTTTCCGAGACAGGGGATGGTCAAAAGACTCTCTGATTGAAATAAAGAAGGCCCACGCATATGTGATGCCCTCTATGGTAATTCTGAGGAAAGACAATTTCTGGTTAACCATCGTTCACAACGGATCTTTTTATTGTGAGTAACTAATATCATCCACCACATAATGGTCTTAGGACCTAAATCCAAGTGTCAGAATAATTGTCCTTACTAGCATGTTCGATGAGTCATCTCTAACTGCATATTCCAACCCCTTGTGGCCACTGATTCCAATCTAAGATGGCCACCTGTTCCGATCCTATGCCCCCCTCGCGATCTCCTTGCAAAAGAGCTTTGTATGGAACGTTCTAATCAACGTTGAGGGGTTTTTCTTAGGTGCAATATATTAATTTTCTGGGGGGATAAGGGCTGACAACTTATTTCTCAAAGTTCAAGATATTCTTTTAGACTTATGATCTTTACGCCTTTGTATTCTCGTAGTTGAAGGATCTCTTTGTCTCCAGTTACTAAGAGATCGGCCTCGCCATATATTGCACATTCAAGTATCCTGTTGTCAGGTTCATCCTTAAAAATTTTGACTCGCCTGGCTGGCTTCACCAATTCAGCAAGCTCCGAAAGGGTGACAGCGACATGGCTAAGTCCTTCTCTGTCACGGCCGAACTTTGAGGAAAGAACCGATAGAACCTCATCGATGATATCCATTGATATCAACAAAGAATCCTCTTCTTCAATAATCTTAAGAATTGCCTTCTCGGCCAGGCTTCCGGGAATGACAAACGCCGAGATAAAGATATTTGTGTCAAAAACCACTCTCACGTTTTTAAATACCTTTCCAGATCTTTCTCGGTAAGAATCCCTTTCTCTTTTGCCTTGCGACTCCAATAATCCTGAATCTGATAGAATTCCCTTTTGATTCTTTCCTTTCTGGCAAGCCGGAGGGCATCCTGAATAACCGCACTTAGAGGTTTTCCTTCCTCACGGGATATGTCTTCAACCTCTTTTGCGAGTTTCGGGGGAAGAGAAATTGTTTTTTTGACTGCAGTTCCCATCTTGTTACCTCCTCGCATCTTGGTATGAATAAATACTACCA
>CAZFJD010000207.1:0-6238 GCA_964518775.1 uncultured Syntrophaceae bacterium | reverse complement strand
TGCAGATTCCTTTCTTCCATACCGTTCGATGATGGCTTCAATCTCTGATTGAGTCATTTTAAAATCCTCTCTGTGCTCTTTCTTTTAACTGTTCGTATTCGTGATGAACCCGTTTCTCAATCCCTTCGATCATCTCATCGGTCAGATGGCGAAATCGTCCTTGAAGTCTGATGTATTCTTTAATGGGCTTCAATTTGGGGAAATCGATGCTCAGGCGATATTTCCCATGTTCAACCTCGTAGAGCGGAAAGGTTCCAGTTTCCACCGCCAACCGGCCCAATTTGATCGAAAGCTCTGGCGCGGATCGCCAACCCGTTGGGCAAACAGAAAGAATATGGATATAGGCAGGTCCTTCAACATCTCCAGCCTTCTTCAGCTTTTGAATGAGGTCGATCGGGTAGCTTGGGCAGGCTGTGGCAACATAAGGGATATTATGAGCTGCGGCAATGGCTGGCATATTCTTCTTCCAGGTGATCTGTCCCATCTGAACTTTTCCTGCCGGTGAAGTTGTGGTTGAAGCACCGAAGGGCGTAGAGGAAGATCGCTGGATACCCGTGTTCATGTATGCCTCGTTGTCGGTGCATATATAGATAAAGTTGTGACCCCTCTCGAGGGCCCCTGAAAGGGCCTGAAGTCCAATGTCCGCGGTCCCACCATCTCCAGCCATCGCCAAAGTGACGATCTTCTTAAAGGGAATCCTACCCTTTCGCATCAAGGCTTTTAGACCTGATTCAATACCTGAAGCGACTGCTGCCGCATTCTCAAAGGCCACATGGAACCAGGGAACTCTCCAAGCAGTAAAAGGAATAGGAGAGGACACGACCTCCATACATCCTGTGGCCGCGGCAATGATGATATTCCTTCCCAGGGCCTTGCAGACCAGTCGGACAGCCAATGCCTCTGCACATCCCTGGCATGCCCGATGGCCGGGTGCAAAGTATTCCTTTTGAGTCAATGTCCTGACAGCGTAAACGTTTAAATTCTCGGTCATTCTCTCACCCCGTAAATTTCATAGCCTTCCTTATTCCCTTCTTCAATCTCGATTTCAGCCTTATCCACCATCTTAATGAAATCAGCAGGAGACACATCCCTTCCACCAAGGCCTGCGACAAAATTATAGACCACCGGATGCATCACTTCCCCATAGAGGGCAGACTTCACTTCAGAAGCTACGGGTCCGCCCGGTCCCCCAATGGAGACCGCCCGATCGATCACGACCAACTGTTTTGCACCGAGGGTTGCCTTTTTAAATTCTTCGAAGGGGAAGGGTCTCCAGAGCCTGATCTTTACCAATCCAACCGACCTACCTTCTTCTCTCATTAAATCAACAGCAGCGGAAGCAGTCTCTCCGAAACTTCCCATGATGACCAGAAGCGTCTCGGCATCCTCGGTCTTGTATGTCTCAACGGGATTGTAATATCGACCTGTCATATCTCCAAAGGCCTTCCATGTCTCTAAGATCTTAGGCATAGAAGACCAAAGAGCAACCTCCTGGGCCTTCTTCGTTTCCGCAAAGATGCCGGGCAACGCAATCCCGCCCATTGTTACTGGTCGATCTGGATGCATCCGGTAAAGGGGTTGATACGGAGGCAGAAATTTATCGACCTTTTCCTGTTCAACGAGCTCGATGGGTTCAATCACGTGACTCAGGGTAAATCCATCCATATTGATGATCACAGGAAGAAGTACCTCGTGCGCTTCCGCCACCCGATAAGCAATGAACATGTGGTCATAAACATCCTGGCCATTCTCTGCAAAAAATTGGATCCATCCACAATCCCGGATGGACATCACATCGCTGTGATCGTTCCATATATTGATCGGAGCCGACAGCGTTCGGTTTGCGATGACCATGACAATGGGCAGCCTCAAAGCAGAGGCGATGTAAGTGATCTCGCTCATCAAGGCCAGTCCCTGGGAGCTCGTACAAGTAAAAGACCTGGCTCCTGTGGCCTCACTTCCAACACAGACGCTTAACGCCGAGTGCTCGGATTCCACACAAAAGAACTCTGCATCCAGCTCTCCATTGGCCACCAATTCAGAGAGGTGTTCAACGACATGTGTCTGCGGGGTAATGGGATAGGCTGAGATCACATCGACATTGCACTGTTTTACTGCTTCCGCGGCAGCAATCGAAACCTCCATTCCAACTCTTTTTCCCATTATTTCTCCTCCCCTTCCACCACCATGGTGATCGCTCCGGTAGGACACTCTTTCGAACAAATACCGCAACCTTTACAATAAAAAAGGTCAGCAATGAAATAACCCTCGGCATTCAGGTTGTACGACATATCCGGGCAGTAGATGTAGCACAGTCCACAATGGATACAAAGCTCCTTGTTTAGAACTGGCTTGAGGGTTTTCCAATCGCCGGTCCTATATTGATCGGCATTCCCAGGTTCTAACATAACGGTCCCTGCTGGCAGTTCCTTCCATGTCCATTCTGATTCAGGTTTTGTCATACCTCTCACCTCTTGTGATATTGAAAATTACTGAATGAGAACGGTCTCTTGGTAGGCACGCTCGAAAGCAGAAATGTTCTTTTCGGCGATTCGGCCAAACCGTTCCTTAAAGGGAGGGATAAACGACTCTTTCTTGACTAATCCCGATGCCCTGACTAAAGATCCCAGCATCGCTGTATTTGTGATGGGGACTCCCAGAACCTCCAATGAAATCTTTATGGCATCCACCACCGCAAGTCGATTTCTGATGATTAAATCCTCTTTCACCCTTTCAGGAGAATCCTTGCTCGTCGTGATGAGGATCCCGTTCTGTTTCAATCCTGAAGCGACCTTCACGATCTTCAAAAGAGAGGCGTCAAGGACTACCACAATATCTGGTTCATAGACATTTGCCCTGATTCTAATCGGTTCATCGCTGATGCGGCAAAAGGCCACCACAGGTGCTCCCCTCCGCTCCGGGCCAAAGCTGGGAAAGGCTTGAGCATACTTCCCCTCTCCAATAGCCGCCAAGGCCAATAGCTCTGCACAGGTAACAGACCCTTGACCACCTCTTCCATGGAATCGAATCTCAATCATCTGATAGCTCCCCTCAACATACAAAAATATAAAATATTTCACATACTTTTTCAAACCTTATAGGATGGAATCCTTAATTTACAACCAGGTGTTTTCACTCAGATTTCAGATGCGTTAACGTTAACTCCAGCCCGAAGATTTGTCAAGAGCAATTTTTGAGATTTCAGAAAAAGTCCAGAAATCTCTGACTACATTTATTAGGAACCGATTACACAGATATGAAATGCATTGAAAAATCAGGGAAACCTGTGTAATCCCCTTTTGGAATCCCTCTCATCAAGAGAGTGTGAAGCAGTCTTTCAGACCTCTCTTCTTCTAAGTCTCTCCCCCAGGCTCTCCAGGGGTTTTGACGACGAGATCTCGCGACAATATCATTTGTCTGTCCCACCTTCCCGACTCTTTTCTCGCTGCTGGGGTGTGAAAGACCTCAGCCCTTGAGGGCCCCGGCAGTCAGACCCGAGACAAAGTAATCCATAAAAAACGAATAGAGTAGGGCCACTGGAACCGAGCCAATCAGGGAAGCAGCCATGAGTTCACCCCAGAAATAGGCGTCTTGTCGGATGAGCTCCGTAGGTACGGCGACTGATATGGTCTTATGGGTCGTACTCGAAATGAAAGTAAGGGCATAGACGAATTCGTTCCAGGAGAGGGTGAAGCTGAACATACCCGAAAAAACAATGCCTGGGATAGCCATGGGCAGTACGATTCGGATCATAGCTCCAGTGCGGCTGCACCCGTCAATCATCGCACACTCCTCCATATCCTTGGGAATGGATTTAAAGTAGGCGATAAGCATCCAAGTACAAAAGGGGATCAAAAACGTAGGATAGGTCACGACCAGAGCCCAAATGGAATTAGTTAGGCCTAAAGACTTGACCACACTCGCAAGGGGAATAAAGATGAGCGTGGTTGGCACGAGGTAAGTTATGAACGTGGCTAGACCAAAGGCCTCAGCCCCGGGAAATTTCAGGCGCGCCAAGGCATATCCGGCCATGATTCCGAAGGCCATTGAAATCGTTGAGGTCAGAAAGGAGATAAAAAAGCTGTTCGAAAGCCAGCGGAGGATTGCAGTCTTTCTAAAAAGTTCCTTAAACTGCTCAAGGGTAGGGTTATTGATCCAGAGCCGTTTGGCACGTAGGTTGTAGAGTTCTGGATTGCTTTTAAAGCTGCTGATAAGCATCCAGTAAAATGGAAACAGGGCAAAGAAAAGGAATGCGGCCAGAGGAAGATATAGGCCGAAGATTCGCTTTATGATTTGCAGGTGTCTCCTCCTCATGACAGTTCCTCAATCCCGTCGAAGGTATCGAAGCATCAAGATGACAACCACCAGCAGTGCTGGGAATAGGAATAGGGAGATGGCCGATCCTTCGCCAATCCTCCCTGCCACCAAGGCCACATCATAGGCCATTGTGGCGAAGATTTGAGTGGCGTTGATCGGTCCTCCATGGGTTAAGATATATACGATTTGAAAGTCAGCGAAAGTCCAGATGGTAGAGAAGAGAACGACCACAGCAATAACCGGCTGCAAAAGAGGTAGAGTGATATGCCAGAATTGTCTGAATGCCTGCGCCCCATCGACCCTGGCTGCCTCATAAAGGGGTTGTGGAATAGCCATAAGGCCGGCCAGGATTGAAACAGCAAAAAATGGAAGCCCCCGCCAAGTATTTACAATGATCACAGAGACCATGGCCCAGAAGGGATCACCCAGCCAGGGGATTTTCTTAGAAATAATTCCCAAACCAAGAAGGATGTAATTGATCACGCTGAACAGGGAGTCGAACATCCAGAGCCAAGTAAGAACGCTGAGAGAGGTGGGGACGATCCATGGGAGTAAAAGAGCTCCTCGCACCAAATTCTTGCGGGGAAAGTCTTGATTCAGGAGAAGGGCCAGGATGAGACCAAGGGTGAGTTTCAGAAATACGGTAGAAATAGTGTAGATGAAAGAATTCCGAACTGTCTCATGAAAAAATTTATCCTGGAAGAGCTTAAGGAAATTACTTAGCCATATAAATTTCCCCGGCTCTCCCAGGACGCGATCCGTAAGGCTAATATACACAGCCAGGACGAATGGATAAGCCAAGAGCAACAACATGAGGAAAAGGGCTGGAGAGATCAATCCATACCCTGTGACGGAGTCTGATTTTATGAAACGAGTTGTCCACCTCCTCAACGAAAGCCTCTCCATCCGGACAGGGGAAACGATCATTCTCACCTTCCCGGCTGCATTACGATGCCTTTGCGTAAGTATCTTTCAGTTCTGCCTCAGCAATCTTAATGGTCTCAGCCGTGGACACCCCCTTGCATGCCCGAGCGAACATATTGACGATGATGTACTTAATCATCGCTTCAGCCGCAACTCTTGAAGGAGGTCCAGGATACCCTGGCAGGCGCACATACCTTGGTGTCAACCTCGATGCCTCAAACTTTGCATCCTTCTTCCAGACCGGGTCATCCTCATAGGCATTCAGAAGCCCGGCCATCATTCCTTCCCCAACACCGATCCAAGGAGAATACTGTTTTGGTTCTAACAACCACTTGATGAACTCTTTGGCTTCTTTCTGGACTTTGGAGAATTTAAAAATGCCAAGGCTGAAGGGTGTGGAGTAGCTGAAGCGTCCAGCCGGTCCTTGAGGAGCTACCGCATGGTCGGTCACATCACGAAGCTGTGGAGCATTCTTCTTCATGGCCCAGTAAATGCTGGTTGCATTGAGCGTAACGGATAATGCCTCGGCCAAGAAGGCGCGGTTGTTGCCTGAGTCATCCCAGGATAGAACATCCTCACTCTCGCCGTCTTGGAACAGTTTCCTTCGGTAATCCACTGCCTTTGCCGTTTCGCGGGAATTGATGGCTATTGTCTTCCCATCCTTTTTGCACTCGGCGCCGCCAAAAGCCCAGAGAAACGGGTAGTGAAATTGATTGGCATCTCCAATAGCCCGGCCAAGGGCGAAACCAACGGGATGGCCCTTGTCCTTCAGTTTCTTGGCCAACACTAAGAATTCGTCGTATGTGTCAGGGAATTTTGTATACCCAACCTCCTTGAGCCAGTCTGTGCGATAGTTAATCACCTGGGGACAAACTGCCCAAGGCACCGCCTTCCATGTTTTGCCAACAATGCCGATATCCTTTGCAATGTTGGTCCAGCCCTTCAGCGCCTTGCCGAGGCTATCAGTAACATCGTTTACATCCACCAGGCTCTTGTC
>CAZFJD010000206.1:0-6287 GCA_964518775.1 uncultured Syntrophaceae bacterium | reverse complement strand
CTCTTAATGCATCCTGAACTTTCTGTGAACTTGGACTTAATGAATGAGACATGTAGCTCCCCTCTATTTCTTCACCTTTCGGAAAATGTCCGTGAGTGGGAGTGTCAGCCCTACGTCAGGCTGATACCGGAGAAAGCTGGGAATAGGATATCTTATTCCCCTTTCGTGCGTCTTAGCGAGCCCTTCTACAAGATCTTTGAGGTGTGATGCAGGTAGGGCATAGGCCATTTCATGATCCTGGGCAGTTGCCCAAACCCGATCCCCATTGCCTGGAACAACCACTTTAGGAGATTGATCTAAGAAGGTGCCTATAACCCCTTCGGTGCATGAGGCAGCCCGGCCAGAAAAGGAGCAGGTAATAGGTTGACCCGTTCGCTGGGTGCTTCCATGGATGCAGCGCATGAGCTGAGCGGGATTCAGATAAATCAGAATCACATCTGGTTCAATCTTCGTTCGTTCCAAAGGTGAATAAACCACTGCCTCGCATTGGCCAGCTTGCAACGTTCTGAAGGATTGAAGGATGGTGAGGGCCGACTTGCGATCTGTGGCGTAATTCATTCTCGTGAGAAAGTCGATTGCACCTTCCTCATCGGCTGGTTCCCATCCATAGGTGTGGCCCGAAATGGCGCAGCCTAAATCTTCCTTGGTCAAGCCAATGGTCCAGCCATATTTGCGAGCAACGGCTGCAGCCTGACAGTGCGCCATCTTCACCTTAAGATCTTTCAGTGGAGTTCGCACTCCATCAGGAATTTCTCGTTTATCGTTTAGAATTTGAATCGCTACGGGAAAGGTCTCAGGGTTTATATAACGCCTTAGTTCCCTACCAAGCTCTTGCCATTCTTTCATGATTTTTCCTCCTTTTTTGTTTATATCAAATTTTGCTCATCGTCGAAAGTTTTTTATTTTGTGGCCGAGGTTGAGAATCAGATGGTGCTTATTCAGAGGCAGTTAGAGGAGTGCGGCTCCGAAGGAATTAGGCAAATCCGAGTGATGCTTAAAGAGCGGGATAGCCCGCTGCAGAACTTCTTCAGGCGCATGGGGGTAGATCGAAGCCGGTTCTTGGTCTACTCAAAGAGTTTGTAAGAAGCATAAAATATCCTTCTCACGGTTCAGTTTTTAGAAAAGTACTTACGTCCATTTTTTCTCCATCGGTGGCGATGGTGATGGCGCCGTGTTTATCTGTTCGGTATATCTTTGCTCCCAGCTCTTGATATCTCTTCAATACCTCTGGATCGGGAAGTCTTCCAATATTTCGTTCGCCCACACTGAGAACGGCATAGCTCGGTTTGACCTGCTGAAGAAAACGGGGAGAACTCGAAGAGGAACTTCCATGATGAGGGCCTTTCAGAACATCGGCACGCAGTGAATAGCCTTCTTTCAAGATCCGATATTCTGCATCCCTCTCAATGTCTCCCGTCAGTAAGACACCAATACTTTTAAACTGAATTTTCATGACCAAAGAGTGATTATTTAAGATAGAGGAAATAGGATGGCCTTCGTAGGATATCTTTTTCACTGGAGGGTTGAGGAAAGAGATCTCAACCCCGTTGATCACTTGAGGGGGACTGCTTTCGTTCATGGAGAATCTCTCTACCCTTCTCCTCGAAAGGGTTTCTTCCAGCTGCCGATCGTACTCCGTGTTTAAACGGAGACCATTATCCCAGAATTGACCAATTGAAAAGTGAGAGGCGATGAAGTTCAAACCCTTTAGATGGTCTGGGTCGGGATGGGTGAGGACGAGAAAGTCGAGCCTGCGAATCTTCCGATCCCACAGAAAGGGTGCGATCACGTTCTTTCCTATATCGAAACGATCCTCATGAAGGCCACCTCCGTCGATCAACATTCTTTTCCCTTTTGGGAATTCGAGCAGGATAGAGTCTCCATGCCCCACGTCGATAAAATTGATGATGAGATTTTTCTGAAATAGACTTTTAAGATTCCAAAAACCTAAATCGAAGACGAGAGCAATGCAAACCCCCACAAACAGATATCGAATCGTTTTTTTCCCGCGGTCGGATGTCGGTACGAGCCGGTACGGCTGTCGTTCCGACACAGTCATTCCGACTCTCTTCGAGTTTTGAAGGTGAACCAGAAAGAAGAGGAGAAGATAGAAAAGGATGATTTCAAAGGCTGTTGGAGTAGAGACGAAGAGTGAAGCAAAGGGAAAGGAGGCAAAGAAGGCCACTGTCCTCAGAAGGGAGAAAGTGAGGAAGTCATTGATGTTAATGAGAAGGGCGGCCAAGGGATAGAGGAGGAAGGAGAGAAGGGAGGCCAGGAGGCTGAGAGGGACAACGATAAAGCCTACCCAAGGAACGAAGAGAAGATTGGTCACAAATCCGATGGGCGAGATCCTATTGAAATGGAGCATGACAAAGGGCGCAGTTCCTAATATTGCCACGGCAGTGACGAGTAAAGAAAGCCCGATATATTTCAAAATCGTCCTTTTCCATGATCTTTTTGAGGAGATTGAAATCCCCCTCTCTCTTAGCCCTTGAAGAATGCGGGGCACTAAATAGAGGATTGAGAGGACGGCGAGAAAGGAGAGTTGAAAGGAGACGTCGAAAAGGGAAGGGGGCGAGAAGAGAAGGATGAGAAAGGCGGCCAGAGCGAGGGTGTGGAGAAGATTTCTTGGCCGATCGAACAGGATGGAGAGAAAGAAGGTGATCACCATGATCGTCGCTCGGATGACAGAGATTCCTCCTCCTGCGATGAAGGTATAGAGTAGGATACAAGGGATGGTCAGGCCAGATGCCAATTTCTTGACAGAGATAGAGAGAAGAAGAAATTCGGAGCGCTTTAGAATCCAGATCAGCAGAGAGAAAGAAAGGAGGGCCACAATTCCAAGATGATCACCGGAAATTGCTAAGAGATGGGCAATCCCCGTAACGATGAACTGCTCTTTCACCTCCTCTGGAATGTCTCCCTGTTCACCCAAGACGAGAGCCTTAAGAATGCTTGAAGATGGGAACCGCGCCTCTCTCTCCAGAAAGTTTCGAATATGATCCCTCCAGTCCTCTATTTGGAGGATCAGTGGATTCTTAAATCCCTCGCCGATCTTGACCCAGCTCTTCTCCTCGCATAGGAATCCAACGGCATAAATTCCTTCAAAGGCAAGATGGCGTTCGTAGGAGAATCCGCCTGGGTTATGAAATCCCCGAGGGGGATAGAGTTTACATAAGAACCGAAGGCGATCCCCCACCCGGAAAGGACCGGTTTCGTTTTTACAAATGAGAAGGAGCTGACCTTCGACAGGAATGTGGCGATTTGACAAAATCACCTTCTCAGATCGGATCAGCAATTGAGTTACCCCTCGGGCGTGTTGAGGAACACGGTCAATAGTCCCCTCCACTGAGATGCGATCAATCCCTGTGAATTTGGATATATGGAAAGAGGAATCTTTGGGATGGAGATAGATTTGGATGGAGAGGAGGCCGAAAAGGAAGAAGAGGGTGAGGGCCATCCAGGAACCCAATACCATTCTTCTCGTTCCCATCAAGAGAGCCCAAAGGCCTAAGAGGATCAGGAGGACAAAGACCGACTCTTGAAAAGGGAATGGAAGGTCGAAGTGGCCTAAATAAAGCCCTACGGTGTAGGCGACGAAGATGGGAATGAGGGGCAGGCGAAGGGATTCATTCATCTTCGGCCTATTCGGACCTGTTGATCGGTCCGTTGAGGGAATCAAGCTTTGAGCAGCTGTTGGGCGACCAGCAGGCGCTCGGCCTGGTTGGCCTCTTCATAAATCTGGGTCACCTTGGCATCCCGCATCATCCGTTCCAAAGGATAATCCTTCATGTATCCATATCCTCCGAGAATCTGGACAGCATCGGTGGTCACCCTCATTGCAACTTCGGAGGCGTAAAATTTCGTAATGGCAGAGAGCTTTTCTATATCTTCGAGGCCTGCATCAATGCGAGCAGCGGTCTGATAGACCAGTGCCCGAGCCGCTTCGGTTTGAGTGGCCATATCAGCGATCATGAACTGAATGGCTTGAAAAGAGGAGATGGGCTTTTTGAATTGGATTCTCTCGTTGGCGTAATGGATGGCATAATCGAGGGCTCCTTGAGCGATGCCAACTGCAAGCGCTCCGACTGCCGGCCTCGACCTATTGAGAGTGCGCATTGCAATCTTCCATCCTTCGCCCTCCTCTCCCAGACGATCATCCTGGGGAATCCGGCAGTTTTCAAAGATCACATCGGCCGTGACCGAGCCCTTCATCCCAATCTTCTCCTCTTTCCTGCCGAAACTGAGGCCGGACGTCCCATCTTCTACCACAAAAGCGGAGATCCCGTTCGTGCCGCGGTCAGGATCGCTGACGGCAAAGACAGAGTAGAAGTGAGCGATACTCCCATGGGTGACGAAACATTTTCGACCATTGAGGACGTAGGTCTTTCCATCTTTCTTAGCTGTCGTCTTAAGGGAGAGGGGACCAGGCACTGCTTCTGTTTCCGCCAGGCTGAGGGCTGTGAGGTGGTTCTTCTCAGAGATCTGTGTGAAGTAGCGCTCTTTTTGGGATGGATTGCCTCCCAGCCAAATCGGAAGGGTGCCCATCCCTTGGGCAAGAAGGAAGAGCGAAGAGGAACCGCTTACCTTCGCGATCTCTTCGATAACGAGGCAGAAAGAGGTGATGTTTCCATTCGTTCCGCCGTATTCCTCTGGAAGGAGAATGGAGAGAAATCCTTGTCTCCCGAAAGCATCTGCAAGATCCCAGGGGAATTCGCCCGTGGCGTCGATCTCTGCTGCTCTCGGTTGGACGATTTTTTGGGCCGTCTTTACGGCAGCTGCCCTGATCATCTCTCTCTCTTTTTCAATTTCTTTCATGGAGATATCCTTGCAGAGAATAGGCGGGTCTCTTGTACAAAAAAAATTTAAAAGAGTGGAGGTTCTTTGTCAAGGAAAAAAATGTTTGACATTGCTGCAAATGATAATATAATTAGATATTTAAAATAATTCATGGAAGGAGGGGAAAGATGGATGCCAGGTGTTAAGATTAAGGAGAACGAGTCCTTTGAAAATGCGCTCAGGCGATTTAAGAAACAGGTCGAAAAGACTGGGATCCTGTCAGAGATCCGGAAAAGGGAACACTACGAAAAGCCGAGCATTAAGAGAAAGAAGAAGATGTTGGCGGCAAAGAAGAGGGCCATGAAAAGGATGCGAAAAATGGTGGAAAGGGGATGATGGATGGGCTTAGAAGAGAGACTGCTTGACGAAATGAAGGAAGCGATGAAATCGAACGATAAATTGCGTCTTTCCACCATTCGGATGATTCGAACGGCGGTGAAGAATAAGGAGATCGAACAAAGGAAAAGATTGGATGACGAGACAATTCTGAGAGTGATCCAGGGGATGGTGAAGAAGGGTGAGGAGTCCGTTGAGCAGTTTAAGCTTGGGGGCAGGATGGATCTGGTGGAAAAAGAGACGAAGGAGATGGAGATCTTGAGATCCTTTTTACCTCAGCCCATGAGCCAGGAAGAAATATTAAAGATCATTGATCAAACGATTGAAGAGACCAAGGCTTCATCCTTGAAAGATATGGGAAAGGTGATGAAATCCGTCATGCCAAAATTAGGGGGGAGAGCCGAAGGAGCATTGATCAACCGATTGGTCAAAGAAAAGCTTTCCCCTTAATTTTCTCCTCTTTGTCGATCCATTTCCCTTTAATCACGCTTTATGGATGATCGTTCCCTCAACGTTTTAGAGTTCAATCATTTATTGGGTACATTAAAATCATTCACCGCCTCCCCCTTAGGCCGAAAGCATTGTGAGGCCCTGAGACCCTCCAAAGACCCTGCCTTGATCAAGTCGAGATTAACCCAGGTGATGGAGCTCAAAAGGATTTTAGAGATCCTGGACGATCTCCCGATTCGAGGATTGAAAGATATTGAGGGGATTCTGAGAAAATTGGAGATCGAAGGATCTGTTCTCGATGTTCAAGAACTCCTCGAGATCCACAACCAGATCACCCTGTGCAAAGGGCTGCGGAGGTTCTTCCTCAAGTTGGAGAAGATTCGAACTCCCCATCTTCAAGAGAAAGTTTCGAAACTTTCTTCATTAAAAGTTCTAGAAAGAGAAATTCTCCAAGCCATCAATACCAAGGGCGAAATCCTGGATCGAGCTAGCTCAACCCTTTCCGATATCAGGCATCGGATGGCGACCGTCAGGGAGAGGGTGAAGGCTCTGCTCGAACACCTTCTCCATCAAGAAGAACTTCAGCCGATCTTCCAGGAGCACCTGATCACCCTGAGAAATGGGAGATATGTCCTTCTCATTAAATCCGATTTCAAGCATCG
>CAZFJD010000205.1:0-6370 GCA_964518775.1 uncultured Syntrophaceae bacterium | reverse complement strand
CCCTTTCGCCGACCAAAAAAGGTATACCAACTCAGAAAAGGTGTGGGCTTCTTTCTCCGATCTTGAATGACCCTCTTATCGTTTTCCATCGATAGAAACCACCTCAAAATTGGCTGTCTTACAGGGTGTAAGCAACTTTTCTGCCAACTTCATTAAGTTTACGAAAATAGAGACAACCATTTGAAATTTAAAACAAATTTTTCCTTTGAGTTTCTGAATTCTCTAACGGTTTGCTTCTCATAAGCTGACCTTAATTGTTACTTAAAAGGTACTTTAGGTCAAGTTGGAACGATTCTGTTCTGTTTGCCATTCTTTCGAATCGAACGTATAATGCTTCTTACCGCTGTTTAGGCTATATTTTCTACAGGTCCTAAATGAATATGAGTATCGCCCACTTCAAACCTCATTGGATCATTGGAACCCTGTTTGCTTTGCTCTTTGCCTTCCTTCTTATCATACGGCTCGGCATTTTGGAGGAGGGTGAAGCTGATCACAGGAACCTCCGTCCAGTAAGTTTGCACACGGGAAAGGATCGGGAGACCTGGATGAACATTTACCAACAAGGAGAGAAGATCGGCTATGCCCATCGGCAGTT
The DNA here is from genome assembly GCA_964518775.1 of uncultured Syntrophaceae bacterium. Classification (GTDB taxonomy): domain Bacteria; phylum Desulfobacterota; class BSN033; order BSN033; family UBA1163; genus JACAEX01. The sequence continues at coordinate 5,775 of CAZFJD010000205.1, read as the reverse complement.
TTATAGGAGCCTCGAAGGTTACAGGATCACTGAATTGGTCTTCATGCAGATCAATCTCATGGGCATGGTGCAGGACATCCGGTTCAAGACAGAGGGGAACTTCCATTATAATCTGACCCTTTCCTCTTTCGATTTCGAACTCCAGTCAAGTCTTTTCCGGTTCAATGCTCGAGGGACCGTCAAAGGCAGAACCCTTGCGGTTCTTGCTGGCAAGCCGGGTTCGGAACAGAAGATCGAGTTTCCTTTCGAAGAGGATACACATCTTTCCATCAGCATCATCGAAGCCTTAATGAATGAAGAGTTGAAGCCGGGAGAGAGCAGAACGTTTCGTATTTTTGATCCGACGACAGCAACGCAGCAGCCCGTCAAGGTGGCTTTCCTGGCTGAAGAGACGATTTCGATCATGGGACGTCCAGTGAAGGCAAAGAAAGTGTCTGTCCATTTCATGGGTGTTCCCCAGTTTGCTTGGATTGGAAAAGATGGGACAGTTTTAAGAGAAGAGGGGTCTTTAGGGATCAAACTGGAGCAGGTGACCAAAGAAGCAGCATTGAGTAAGATGACTCTTTCGCGCGGTGCAGATCTTGCAGAAGCGGTCTCTATCCCTTCCAATAAGATCCTTTTCGATGCCAGTCAACTTAGGGAATTGAGGCTTCGATTAGAAGGTATAGAGGATGGGGATATCTTTTTAGAAGGTGGTCGGCAATCATTTAAGGGAGGGATACTGACGATTCGAAAGGAATCGATCTCAGACCTTCCTCCTTTTGTCAAGAGGGAGAAGCCGTTTGAAAATGGAAAGACATATCTGGAATCCACGCCTTTTATCCAGTCTGACCATCCTGAGATTCAAACCAAAGCAAGAGAGATTGTTTCACTGAATGATTCGGCTCCTCTGAAAGGAAAGAAGCTTGTGGCATGGGTCAACGAGAACATCCAGAAAAGGCCTGTTCTCTCCGTGCCCAATGCCCTTGAAACACTTCAACATCGGGTTGGAGATTGCAATGAACATGCCGTGCTTCTGGCGGCCCTTGCCAGGGCATCGGGGATACCAGCGCAGGTCGAGGCAGGCCTCGTCTATCAAAAGGGGCGTTTCTACTACCACGCGTGGAATGTCCTTTATCTGGGTTCGTGGGTCACTGCCGATTCCGTGACGGGGCAGTTACCTGCAGATGTCACCCATATCCGTTTTGTCCGAGGCACTGAACAACAGGTCGATCTCGTTCGTATGATCGGGCGAGTGAGGCTTGAGGTCATAGGTGGGGTAAAATGATTGAATTAAAGAATCTCACCAAACGGTTTGGGGACATTGTGGCGGTCAATCGCCTCACCCTCTTCGTCCCAGAAGGTGAGATTTTTGGCTTCATCGGCCCCAACGGTGCAGGGAAAACCACCACACTCCGGATGATGGGAGGAGTGATTGCACCCACGGAAGGTTCTGTGATCATCGACGCGATTCCTATGGCAGAGAACCCGGAAAATGCGAAAAAGAGAATCGGTTTCATACCGGATAGGCCTTTTCTATACGAAAAGCTGACAGGCAAGGAATTCCTGAGGTTTACGGCAGACCTTTATGGCCTCGATGATGGTCTCTTTTATAAAAGGTCGGAAAGGATTTTAAAACAATTTTCCCTCGATCAATGGGCGGATGACCTGATTGAGTCCTATTCCCACGGGATGAAGCAGCGTTTGATCATATCGGCAGCAATCCTTCACGATCCAAAGGTGATTGTCGTCGATGAACCCATGGTAGGCCTCGATCCGGCAGGGGTCCGGATGGTCAAGGGTCTTTTTAGGAATCTTGCAAAGAAGGGAACGACAATATTTATGTCCACCCATACCTTGGCAGTGGCAGAGGATGTCTGCGATCGGATCGGCATCATCCATAAGGGCTCCTTGATTGCCACGGGAACGGTTGAGGAGTTGAGGTTAAGAGCTCAGGTGCAGGAAGGAGATCTGGAGGAGGTATTTCTGATTCTTACAGAGGGAGAATCTGTGCCGTGAAAGAGGTCTTTGCACTTTTAAAACCCCGTTTCCTATCTTTCAAAAACCGCTCCATTTCAGGAAGCCTGAGAGGCCGGAAGCTGAGATTCCTCGTCTTCGGCACATTTGGTCTTCTATTTTGGGGGGGCACCTTTTCGATCTTCTACCGAGTCCTCATCTACTTTCAGGGATTGGAGGCGTTTGGCGACATTCTCGCTTACAAACTCCTTTCCATGGTGTTGATCACCTTTTTCTCACTCCTTATCTTCAGCGGTATTCTTACCTCTCTTTCCAAGTTATATCTGAGCAGAGACTTGTCCCTCGTTCACTCCATGCCTGTCTCGAGGGAGAAGATCTTTCTTAGCCGATGGATCGAAAGCACGATCGACAGTTCATGGATGGTTCTTATCTACAGCCTTCCTTTTTTTCTTCCCTACGGACTTGTCTACAAAGGCGGAGCCTTTTATTATGCGATGTTGGGTGTCAACCTTCTGCCTTTCTGTCTCATCGCATCGAGCCTCAGCAGCCTCATCGTCATGGCCGCTGCCATGTTTCTGCCGGCAGGCCGTATCCGAAGCGTCTTCATCTTTTTGGGGCTTCTCTTGTTTCTCCTGATCATCCTCTCTTTTCGTCTGATAAGGCCGGAACGGTTTGTCCGTCCCGAGTCTTTCATCCCTGTCGTACTCTACCTGAGAGACTTAGAGACATCCCATTCACCCTTCCTGCCAACGACCTGGTTCTTTGATAGCTTAAGGGCCGCACTTTCAGGTTGCATGGGGAGCGCTTTCTTCAATTCAGCCCTCTCCTGGAGTTGTGCGATTACCATGATCTTTGTGGCGACCTGGGTCTCAGGTGCTTTTTATTTTAAGGGTTTATCGAAAGCACAGATTGCCCCTAAGAGGCTCTTCTTTCTTTTCAGTGCGAAAAGGGCGCGGTATGGAATCTTTACCAATTTGTTTTCAGGACCTGCGAGAGCTTTTGTTGTAAAAGAGATAAAGACTTTTATTCGTGATCAGACCCAGTGGTCACAGATATTTCTTGTCGTGGCCCTCATCGTGATCTACCTCTACAATTTTTCTGTTCTGCCCATGGATCGGGGGCCCATTAAGATGGAGTACCTTCAGAACCTCATCTCCTTTCTGAATATGGGGCTCGCAGCCTTTGTTCTAAGCGCTGTGTCAGCGCGGTTTGTCTTTCCTGCTGTCAGTGTTGAAGGAGATGCGTTTTGGATCGTGAAATCCTCACCCGTATCGATTCGGACTTTCCTCTGGATCAAGTTTTTCGTCTACTTTCTCCCCCTCCTTCTCCTGTCGGAGTTATTGATCGTTTTGACAAATGTTCTTCTTCATGTGACACCTTTCATGATGGTGCTTTCCGTCGTCACCGTTTTTCTCATGGTCCCGGGTATCATTTCTATGGGAATAGGTCTCGGTGCCATCTACCCAGATTTTCAATCTGAGAACCCGGCACAGTCCGTCACAAGTCTGGGTGGGCTGATCTATATGACGTTATGCATTGGCTTCATCGCATCGGTGATTGTGTTGGAGGCTGGCCCAGTTTATCATATCTTCATGACAGGTATTCGCCACGTTCGTCTTTCAGGGATTCAGTGGTTATGGCTTGTGACTTCTTTCTCTCTTGTTCTTTTTCTTTGTGTGATGGCCCTTCTAATACCGATGAGATTGGGAGAGAAAAGAATTCATCAATACGAAATGGGCCATTAATATGTCATATCCTTCCCTTCACCCTCGGGTCATGCGTTTTTGAAAATTTACTAATCCATTTCATCGATTACGTGTGCCTATTCTTTAGGCAAAGTCGTGGAAACGGCATCACTCAAGCCTTAAAGAAGAGAATTCAACAACAAATCAACATTTTCTGTGGATTGAGATACGATATGTCATTGAAACAAAAATATTTTTCTATCCCAAACGGGCGAGGATAAGTATCTGGTAGATCACTGTGACGAGGTAGATCAACCCGAGAGTGACAATCATCTGTTTGACAGGTCTAAATTTACTGTGAAGGCAGAGGAGGGTCAGACAGGCTGAAACAATTGTAAATTTCCATAGCCAAAATGCATCTCCATGAATACTCATGACGGAGCGGACAACAGGATTAAGCTCCCATCCTTTATGATCTAAGATCATCATCGTAAACAGTACATCGAGAACATTGAGACCTAAAATTAAGATGAGGAAGAAGAGCAGTCTTGAGCTGTAGCGGTCTACATATCCCCCTTTTCTTTTATCCAATTCTCTTCTAAAGCCTCGCCTCCGGCCGAAAAAGGTATACCAGCTTAGGGCGGGGGTTGGTTTTTTTCTTCGGTCTTTAAGATTTCGTCTTCCAGGTTCGGAGAGTTTTTGATTGAGTATTATTTCTTTTTCGTTTTCCATAGGAGTGTTTTTTGACAAAGGCCTTTGAAGCAACTTCTTTACCAATGCGACCGAATTTGGTGAAGCACAAATTAAGTTGTTGAATTTTAGAGAAATAATTCTCAATGCTTGGAATTCTCAAAGAGAGTTCGCCACAGTAGACTGACCCAAAATGTCACTTCGAGGCCGATTGGGGGTAATCGCCTCAATCCCACTTGCCCTTACCTTTTTCCTTGCTCGACTTTTTTACATGACCAGGAGGATACCGCTTGACAACATCGGAATGGAATGTGTAGGGTCGGTCGGCATCCATTTCGAGCACGACATACTCCTCTGCAATGATATGAATTCCCACTGGAAGCGAGGCGGACACTCGCCATTGGTCACCTTGATAGTAGAAGTATAGACGCCGCCCGACATCAAAATAGACATAAGTTGCCGGATAGTAATGGTACCGATACTTCGCTCTGTAACCATGAGCAGGAGCCCACGGAGGTGGTCCTGGCCGGTCGCGCTCGTACGTGGGAGATTCCTTGACGACTACTTTCGTAGGGTAGCATCCAAACATGGTCATTGAAAAAGCTAAAACAAAAATTAGAATCATGAGTCTTTCGAGATATCGCATAACGGCACCTCCAACGATTTTTGGAATTTCAAGGTTGGTCGCTGCATCTTCTATGCCATTCTTTTTTCAAACGATTTCTTTTATAAGGGCTTGTAATTATAAAACCATCTGACACTTGAAAGGGTGTATATGATTCCACTGACTCCACAAAAGACCTTTTTTGTCTCCGTCTTAACAATTTTTGAAAGTGCAAGGTTATCCCTGTGCAGTACAGGGTCTTTAGATCTGAGGGCTGCTCCAACCCTGACAAAAATGCAAGGTTTGACAAAATGTGCATTAAGGAGTTCTTATTTTGCTCTCAAACCGCCCATGATTAGACTAAAATTAGATCTTAAGGATTCGATAGTTACGGGACTTGAATCCTCATTTTTTTCTTTGGCATATGTTTTGCTCAACATGCCTAAGTAAGTCCTTTTCAAACCATCAGGAGAAATTTCTATGAAAATGGTAGCTCGGGAAATCAAAAGCGATGACCATCCCCGCGATTTTAAACATATCGAGGTACTTGTTAGCTTCTGGTACCAGAAAGATTCTCCCTCTTATGTGACAGTGTTTCTTGAAAAGAAAGATGGGATGACCCCTTCCAAGATAAGGACCTCAGCGATCCAAAAGGCTCGTCAGTTTTTGTCAAGAATTCCACCTTTCCATTTGGATGAGTCAACGCTGTCCTCTCTGAAGCAAAAAGCAGCACTCCTCAATGCTGAATAAGTTCACGCTCACCCTCTGTCTTACATAAAAATCTAAAATTAGAACTAAGGATCAAAGAGAACTCTGAAAAACTACTCCATGCTCTCTTGA
>CAZFJD010000204.1:4570-6547 GCA_964518775.1 uncultured Syntrophaceae bacterium | reverse complement strand
GAGGCAGGAATGCAGCCACCTGAAGGGCCTCCTGTCTGCACCGCCTTGATTCGTTTTCCATTTTGTTGTCCGCCTCCAATATCGAAGATGATCTCTTTTAGGGTGATGCCCATAGGCACCTCGACCAGACCGGTGTTTTTTACCTGTCCGACGAGAGAGAAGATCTTTGTGCCTTTGCTCTTTTCGGTACCAATAGAGGAAAACCACTGGGCTCCCTTATTAATGATCAAAGGAACATTGGCCCAGGTCTCCACATTGTTAAGGTTGGTGGGTTTTCCCCAGAGTCCCTGCTTCACAGTCCGAATCTGTTTGCTCCTGGGTTCTCCGACTCGGCCCTCGATCGAGGCGATCAATGCTGTCGATTCTCCGCAGACAAAGGCCCCGCCCCCCTTGGCAATTTCCACATCGAAATCGAAACCGGAACCCAAAATATTCTTACCTAACAATCCAGATTTTCTGGCCTGCTGAATGGCAATCTCTGCATTCTTGTGCGCCAGGGGGTATTCGTGTCTCACATAGATGAACCCCAGACTGGCCCCGATCGCATAGGCCCCGATCAGCATTCCTTCGAGGACGGAGTGAGGATTCCCTTCCATAAGAGCCCTATCCATAAAAGCCCCGGGGTCTCCCTCGTCGCAGTTGCAGATAACATATTTCATCTCTTTAAGCTCCTTCTTACAGTCTTCCCATTTTTTCCCGGTCGGGTACCCTGCACCTCCCCTCCCTCTCAAACCGGATGTCTTGATCTCTTCAATAATCTCGGTGGGCTTCATTTGGAAGAGTGCCTTGGCCAACGACTGATAGCCTCCAACAGCGATATAATCCTCAATTCGTTTTGGATCAATCAGATCGTTTCGACCAAGGAGCAATCTCATCTGGGATCGATAAAAAGGAATATCACCGGCGGAAGTGATTTTCCGATGGGCATTGGGATCTTCAAAGAGGAGGCGATCCACTTTTTTTCCATTCTGAATCGTCTCAGAGATGATCTCAGGGACATCCTCAGCCTTGACTCTTTGATAAGAGATGTTATGGGGATAGATAGTCACGAGAGGTCCTCTTTCGCAAAAACCTGGGCATCCGGTGACTTTCAAGGCAACCTTTTCTCTCATCCCTTTCTGTTTCAGCTCTTGCTGGAAGAGAGCTTTCACTTTCTGACAATCATAGGCCTGACATCCAGTGCCACCACATACCGAGACGATGATTTCATGGCCCTTCTGTTTTGAGAGGATATCATTCCTCCATTTCTCCAGATCATTGACCGATTTGACTCTTCTCATGATTTTATCCCTCTTCGTTTGTTATTTAATTTCTCAATAATTTTTTTCGCCCTGATAGGATTCATTTCTCCATAAAACTTTCGATCCACCATCATCACCGGACCGATGGCACACACTCCCAAGCAGTTCACCACATTCAAAGAAAATTGTCTGTCTGCGGTGGTCTGCCCCGGTTCAATATGGAGGAGACCCTTGAGTTCCCTTAATATCTTTGGCCCTCCCCGAACATGGCATGCCGTCCCGAGGCAAAGGGTAATGGAGTGCTTCCCTTGAGGAGTCAGGGTGAAGGATTTATAGAAGGTGGCAACGCCGTAGATCTCATTGATGTCCATCCGGAGCCTGGATGCCACCATTTTGAGGGCCTCATCAGGGAGGTATTTATACAGGTCCTGAACATCGTGAAGGATGCTGATGAGGGCTGTTCTCTTCTCCTGATATTTGTCAACGATCAAATCAACTGTGTTTAGGTTCATTTTCGCCCCCAAATTAATATTCGATTAATTTTTTTTTCATAAATACATTTTCACTTAATTTTTATTTTAAAAAAATTTTATGCTTAATTTTATAATCCTCCCCTGGGTGGACTCAAGACCCATAAAATAACAGCATTCCCTTTTCCCGTATTGGCCCATTTTGAGGGGAATGTCGATTCGATATAGAGGCTATCTCCCTGTCTTAGCAACTGTTTTTCATCTTG
>CAZFJD010000204.1:0-4470 GCA_964518775.1 uncultured Syntrophaceae bacterium | reverse complement strand
ATGTCGATTCGATATAGAGGCTATCTCCCTGTCTTAGCAACTGTTTTTCATCTTGAATTTCAACCTCCAACTCCCCCTCCATTACATAAGCAAATTCATCGCCTTTATGGCTATAAAAATGGCCGTCGATGGCTGCTCCCTCTTTTATGGTCAATAGGTATGGTTCCATTCTCCGATTGAGCACGTCCGAAACCAAAAGCTCAAGTTTGATGTCCGAACCCTTCAGTAGTGGCAGCTGAATATCTTGCCTTTCACCTGGTTTGATCACCATCTTTTGGAGTGGCCCGCTCTCCCCATCTGTCAAGAAATAGATAGGTTGAGTGTTCAATTTCTCGCTCAATTTCAAAAGGGAATCCAGCGAGGGACTGATCAAGTTCTTCTCCAATTGGGAGATAAAACTTGGAGTCAGGCCCACCTGTTCAGCCAATTCCTTTTGGGTCATTCCCAATTTTTTCCTCAATGTTCTGATCTTATCGCCCAGGTTGCCGGGCCTTCGGCCTCCAATGGAGGGAAAGATGACATCCTGGTCCCATACCTCGTAATGTTTTGGAAGAAAGGCACTCCTTGAAAATCTCCCTTCAATCTTGATCGCTTTAAAAAAAAGATCTCCATCCTGCTTCTCAAGCTCGATCGCCACCTGCGTGATATGTCTGAGATTGGCTTTAAAGGTGGGCGTATGGGCATCCTTCTCCAAAACCCAGTAGGCCACGGTTTGAAGATCGTAGAGCCGGGGACACGAATATGTAAAAAACTTATAGGTTAGATTCTCATCGCCCCATATGTCCTGCATTCCGGTCAGGCTGTCGAAGATATATCGGACACCTGCTCCCTTCTCGATCTCGATCCGATCCATGGCTACACGGAACTGGGCAAGGTCCCTGGGATTTTCAACTTTGATCACACTTCCTTTAAATCCCTCCTTTCCTTTCTCATAAAAACTGCCAAAGAGGGGATCACTGTTCCCTTTCCCGGAGGTAAAGCAGTCCAGAAGGGTTAGATATTCTAAATGAGGGAGATGAGCTAAACGCTTTGTAAGGGTGGAGGGAGAGATATTGAAGCTGACATAGACCAATTTGTATCCGCTCTTCAAGTTGTGCTCAATAAAGCGCTGGAGAAAGATTTCAACATAAGTCCCGGCCTCAACCTCCCAGATGACATTATCCCCGGTTTTTAGAAAGCCCAGAAGGTGGTCTAAATAGCCAATCCCTGAAGAAATCTTTCCAGCCATTTTAACAGATACCGAATCTTAATGACCAGCTATTAACTTTGGTAAATAAATTCTCGATGAATGCGCAAAAAATTCAAAAACCGCTCCCTCCGGAAAGGGCCATAATCTACAACTGTTTGAAACAAAAATATCGTTGCTTTCTTAGAAATCACAAAACAGCAGCAATGCTGGCTCTTTAGGAAGCATTAATTTTAGTGAATATTAATATACTGCTAGAATTTCGATGTCAACTTATTTTTTACTTATTTTTTGTTTCAGATCGAGTCGGCCGGTTGTTGAAGAAAAATGGTCTTTTCCTAACTCATTCCTGCATGGAAAGCACTATAATGCAGACCTAAATTTCTAAATTCTCCTCCTGCTACGTCTGACACCTTGGACAGGCATATGTGATTCTCCCTGTCTGACGGAAAAATTCAATCGAACTGTTGCACCGAGGACAAGGTTTCCCGCTCCTGCGATAGATTTGAATCCAGTCACTTCGCCGACCGATCTGTTTCATCCACCTCTCAAACAGTTTCAATATCCACCGAAGCAGTTCTTCCTTTTCCCTCTTGGAGAGTGAACCGACCCGTCTGAGGGGATGGATGCGTGACCTAAAAAGGATTTCAATCCGAAGGATGTTTCCAACTCCAGCAATGACCTGTTGATCCAAAAGAGCCTCTCCAATCTCTCTCGAAGGATCCTGCTCAAGTCGATGGAAAAACTCTCTGGAGGAAAAATCCGACCGAAGGGGATCCGGACCGAGGTTACCCCATCTGGGGTCATTCTGAAGCTCAGAGGGTGTCAATAACTTGACCACAGGAGCGGAGAAGACCACTGCAGCATGAGAATTCGTACGAAAGATCACCCGCGCCTGTTGGATGGGTTTGTCCCACGATTCGCGTTTTCGATAAATTCTCCAAGATCCCCACATCATCAGATGGATGAGCAGAATTCTGTGGTCGGAGAAATGGATACGAAACTGTTTTCCGTGGGCTTCCACTTTTTGAATATGAATATTCTGCAAGGAGGTCTCCACCTCTTTAAGCTTACGAAGACGGAATTCGATTCGAACGTCCTTTCCCTGAAGGACTTCTTTCAATCGCTCTGTATAATAATGAACCAGAGGCCCCTCAGCCATTGGTCTTCTTTCCCTGCCTGAACTTAAGAAAAATGAACATTCGGTTTGATAATTCGATGAATGAAGGATAATATTTTTAGGTGCCAGGAGCAATGTGGATGAACAAGAAGAGTCTTATTCTAACGATACTCATAGCTTTTGCCATGGGATTCGTTGCTGGGATAACTACGGTCATCGTTAAGGGGGGTAAAGAATCCAAGGATCCCAAGACTTCTCAAACGGCTTTCCTTCCTATCACTAAAGAACCTATCTCCATCGAGCTGACAGAGAAAATTGAAGACTTGAAGGAGACCGTACGACAGAATCCGAAGGATCTCGCAGCCTGGGCAAAACTCGGAAACATTTACGCCGAACATCACCGGTATCGGGACGCCGCAGAGGCCTATAGTCAATTTCTTTCCATCAAACCCAATGATCCCGATGTAAGAACAAGTTTAGGCATTCTGCTAAGAAGTTGGGGAGATGATGATGGGGCCATTGAGGAATTCAGAAAGGCAGCTCAATATGGCTCAAAACATGCGAACAGTCGCTATTATCTCGGGTTGACTTTGCTTCAAAACAAAAAGAATATTCGGGAAGGGATCAAAGCTTGGGAAGACTACTTGAAGGTCGAACCTAAGGGACAAAGGGCAAATCAAGTCAGAGCTGAGATAGAAAGATTAAGAACAGAAATAGACGGGGAGAAAGGTCAAAAAAACCATGGATGTCGTTAGAGTTCAATCGATCCTATCGGGTTCTTATTGGAGAGAGAAATGAAGAAAATTCTGGCGATTTATGGTAGCCCGAGGCGACAAGGGAACACAACCGTCCTTTTAAACCACGCCGTTCAAGGGGTTTTAGAAAATGGAGCCGAGGTGGAAAAAATAGTACTTCGGGATTTAAAGATGTCCCCCTGTCTTGAAATCTATGGTTGTAAAGAAACAGGACGCTGTGTCATCCAAGATGATTTTCAGAAGGTATACGATCAGCTGCTTGCATGCGATGGGTTAATGCTGGCTTCCCCCATCTTCTTCTATACAGTGAGCGCCCATACAAAGATCTTGATGGACCGCTGTCAATCCCTATGGGTCAAGAAGTACTGGATTGACAAGATCCCCTATGGGCAATCGAAACCGAAGCGAAAGGGGCTCTTTATTTCTGTTGGGGCTACCAGAGGGAAAAGGCTTTTTGAGGGAACCCTTCTCACCCTAAAATATTTTTTTGATATTCTGGATACAGAGCTTTGGAAGGCTCTTCTATATAGAGAACTCGATTTTCAGGGAGATGTATTACAGCATCAAGAATATCTTCAAGAAGCTTATGAGGCTGGAAAAGAATTTGTGTCGGCCCTAGGGGGCTGAATATCGACCCGCTCGGCGGCGCCAAGTCCAACCTTTGTAAGGTTGGGTAAAGAAGCGCCGCTCAGGGTCAACCCCTGCCTACCGGCAAGCAGGCTGAGCCCTTCAGCTCTGCTCGGGTCCTTGAGTTCGTCGAAAGGCGTACCCTGGGTGCTTGTCCTGAGCGCAGTCGAAGGGTTGACACCCTGTTCTTAGCGTTATATAAATTTTTGTCAGTTCATTCATTCCATCTAAGCCTAAGAGGAGGAGAGATTATGGAATTCAAGGGAAGTCAGACGGAGAAGAATATTTTAGCTGCTTTTGCCGGTGAATCCCAGGCCAGAAATCGTTACACCTATTTCGCGAGCGCAGCCAGAAAAGAAGGCTATGAGCAGATTGCTGCTATTTTTCTTGAAACAGCGGACAATGAGAAAGAACATGCCAAGCTTTTCTTCAGTCTGCTCAAAGGAGGGGAAACAGAAATTGTTGCCGCTTACCCGGCAGGAACCATTGGCAACACAGCAGCCAATTTGAAAGCAGCTGCCGACGGAGAAAACCTCGAATGGACGACCCTCTACCAAAATTTCGCTAACATCGCCAAAAAGGAAGGTTTCCCAGAAGCTTATGAAACCTTCTCCCAGATTGCAAAGGTGGAAAAATCTCATGAAGCCCGATATATAGCTCTCTGGAAGGCTGTAAAGGAGGGAAAAGTTTTCAGAAAGGATACCCCCGTGAAGTGGCACTGTCGAAACTGCGGTTACGTGTTCGAAGGAACGGAAGTCCCTGAAAAGTGTCCGGTGTGTAAG
>CAZFJD010000203.1:0-6561 GCA_964518775.1 uncultured Syntrophaceae bacterium | reverse complement strand
GGAGAGAACTGACCTTATCCAATTCTTGCCCCCCATACTCCTCTGGGATGTCGGCGGAGAGGAAACCTAATTCACCTGCCTTCTTGATCAGGCTCGCAAGGAGCCCTTCTCTCTTTTCTTCAATATCCTCGGTCACTGGTTCAAGTTCACCTGCAACAAATTCCGTAACGGCTCTCGCAATCAACCGCTGCTCTTCCGAGAATTCTTCAGGTGTGAAGACCTCCTGAGGAGAAATCGGTTCAATCAGAAAAGCCCCGCCCTTAACGAATTCTTCCATGACAGCCTCCTCCTTTGAAAATTAAATCCTAAATCCGAATATCGAAATCCCTGCCTTCGCCGAAGCGGCTCCGCGCAGGCAGGCGAAACAAATCCAAATTTCTAAATCTTAAAGTCTCTTTTGTTTCGGAAATTGGAATTTGAAGCATTCGTGCTTGTTTCGAATTTCGTGCTTCGGATTTCGAATTTGTTCCGCTTTGCGCTCAATACTTTTTACAATACTTCTCAGCTTGCTAATCTACTCTTTCAAATATCCCGGCAGCCCCCATTCCTCCGCCAATGCACATGGTCACAAGACCATAACGGACATTTCTCCGCTTCATTTCATAAAGCAACGTGGTGGTCAGCTTGGCCCCGGTACAGCCAAGCGGATGGCCTACAGCAATTGCCCCGCCATTGACGTTCACAATGTCTGGATTCAATCCCAGATGGCGGATGACATAGAGGGCCTGCGAGGCAAAGGCCTCGTTCAGCTCCACTAATCCGATCTGATCAAGCGTGAGGCCCGCCTGTTTCAGTGCCTTGGGAACAGCATAGGCAGGGCCAATCCCCATGATTTCAGGTGGAACCCCAGCCACCGCAAAAGAACGGAAGGCAGCCATGGGTTTCACTCCCATCTTCTCCGCCCTCTCCTTCGACATCAGAACGAGTGCGGCTGCACCATCGCTGGTCTGGGAGGCGTTGCCTGCAGTGACTGTTCCTCTGGCTTTAAAGACAGGCTTGAGTGAAGCCATGGCCTCTAAAGAAGCATCAAAGCGTACTCCTTCATCCGTATCGAAGATCACCTCTTTCGCAATCACCGTACCATCTTCCTTGCTTTCTTTTACTTTCGCAGGAATAGGAACGACTTCCTCCTTAAACTTCCCTTCGCGGATCGCTTTGGCTGCCTTCTGGTGGCTGGAGAGAGCAAACCGGTCCTGATCCTCTCTCGAGATCCCAAATTTCTCAGCCACATTTTCTGCGGTGAGTCCCATGGACGTATAGACCTGCGGATTATGCTCTACTAAATAGGGGTTAGGAGAAGGGGTTAGACCCATGATCGGAACCTGACTCATAAATTCCACACCTCCGGCAATCATCACTTCCGCAGCCCCCACCATGATCTCATAAGCCGCCGTAGCAATGGCCTGAAGCCCTGAGGAACAGAATCGATTCACGGTTTGTCCTGGCACTGTATCTGGAAACCCCGCCCTCATGGCCACGACTCTTGCAAGATTCAGTCCCTGATCCGATTCAGGGAAGGCACATCCCAGGATAACATCTTCCACCTCCCCCATCTTTAGGCCGGGCACCTTTGACAAGGCCTCCTTTATGACGATCGCTGCCACATCATCAGGCCGCGTATCTTTAAGTACCCCCCTTGGAGCTTTACCAACTGCCGTCCTCACTGCAGAAACCACAACCGCCTCTTTCATATTCATAGAACCTCCGTAGAATAATCAATTAGCAATTACCAATGAGAAAACATTTTTTATTTTTTCTTGTTCATTGTTCATTGATCATTGATCTTTTAGTTCCTAAGGGGTCTTCCAGTCTTCAACATATACTCAATTCTCTCTTGAGTTTTGCGCTCTCCACAAAGGCTCACAAAAGCCTCTCTTTCCAGATCCAAGAGATACTGCTCCGTCACTTCGCTCCCGTCTGGCAAATTGCCTCCTGACATGATATAGGCCACCTTTTTCGCCACATGTTGATCGTATTCACTGATATAACCACCCTCTCGCATATAGAAGAGACCCATTTGAAGAAGCGCATATCCCTTCTCTCCCATGATCTTAATATTCTTCTTCGGCCGGGGTGGCCGATAACCTTCTTTGACGAGATCAAGTACAGTTCTTTTGGCATCGTGGAGGAGATGATCCCGGTTAATGGTGATCTTGTCAGTGGATCTCATCAAACCCATTCTCTGTGCTTCTTTTGCACTGGTCGCCACCTTTGCCATGGCTACGGTCTCGAAAGCTTGTCGAACGAACGGTAGGAGGTCTGCATCCACGACACCTGGCGGAATACCTTCTGTGCAGCGGAGTAACATCTCCTTTGTTCCACCTCCTGCCGGGATCAGGCCCACACCCACTTCGACAAGACCCATATAAGTCTCGGCAGCAGCGCGCATCTTCGCAGAGGCAAGACAGACCTCACATCCACCTGCCAAGGTCAGACCAAATGGAGCAGCCACGACCGGTTTTTCAGAATACTTAATAGCCATTAAGGTATCCTGAAACGCCTTAACAGAGAACTCAATATCATCCCAATTCTCATCCTGGATTTCAAAGAGCATGAGCATCAGGTTGGCTCCTGCGGAAAAATTCTCTGCTTGGTTTCCAATCACCATGCCCTCAAATTTCTCTTCAACCTCTTTCAGAGAGTCTCTCATCATCTGAATGGTGTCTGCCCCAATGGTGTTCATCTTGGAATGGAATTCAAGGCACGCCACACCGTCCCCGAGGTCAACGAGGCTGGCCCCGGGATTCGAAAGGACCTCTTTCTTTCTATCCTTTAAACTTGGCAAAAGAATGATCTCCGGTTTCTCCTCAATCTGTTGGTATCGGCCTGCTCCAAGGTCAAAGTAGAAGAGAGTACCGTCCTTCTTCTCATAAAAAGACCCATACCCTTTGCCGAGAACCTTCTCCACCAGCGGAGGGATCACCTCTCCCTCTTTTTCCATCTTTTTCACAGAGGATTTCAGACCAATGGCATCCCAGATTTCAAAAGGACCGAGTTCCCAGTTATACCCCCACTTCATAGCCCGATCGATGTTAACGATATCATCAGAGATCTCAGGGATCTTCCCTGCCGAATAGAGTAGCATCTTCTTCAAGACTTTCCAGGCAAATTGCCCTCCCCGATCGGGACTGTTGACAAGGGTCTTAATCCTTTCTCGAACATCGTCAATATTCTTGGCAGCCTCTATGGATGGAAAACTCCCCTTTTGCTGAGGCCGATAATCAAGTTTTTCGTAATCTAAAACCAGAGTCTCTTCTTTCCCCTCCCCTTTTACCTTCTTATAAAAGCCCTGCTTCGTCTTCTGCCCCAGCCACTGATTCTTGATCATCTGTTGGATAAAGGGCGAGGTAACGAAATATTCTCTCTCTTCCCCCGCTGGGAGGCTCTCATAGAGATTTTTGGAAACATGGGCTATGACATCCAGCCCCACGAGATCAGCGAGCTTGAACGTGGCCATTTTCGGCCTTCCCATGGCAGGGCCTGTGATCTGATCCACCTCCTCAATCCGATAGCCGTCCTCTATCGCCGTTCTCATGGTGATCGCCGTTGCAAACGCTCCAACCCGATTGCCAATAAAGTTAGGCGTATCCTTCGCGTAGACCACCCCTTTTCCCAAAATCTTCTCACCCACATGGGCCATTCTCTCCACAACGCTTTTGGAGGTCGAGGGGATTGGGATGATCTCCAGGAGTTTCATATACCTTGGCGGATTAAAGAAGTGGGTCCCTAGGAACCTTTCTGCAAAGTCCCGTGAAAACCCTTCACACATCTTCTGAATGGAGATGCCAGAAGTATTCGAGCTGACCACCGTTCCTTCTCTTATGAAGGGAATCAATTTTTTGAAAAGTTCTCTTTTTAGATTTAGATCCTCAATGACGACTTCAATGACCCAATCCGCCTCCGAAATCCAGGAGAGATGATCTTCAAAGTTTCCTACCGTGAGGAGTTCTGCATCATCCTTCAAATAGAGGGAGGCTGGCCTCGTTTCCTGAATTCGGCTCTTCCCCTGGACAGCGAACCGATTTCTCACCTCTGGACTTTGAAAGGTTAGCCCCTTCTTCTTCTCCGCCTCGGTGAGCTCTGGTGGAACAATATCCAGAAGAAAAGAAGGAATTCCCACATTTGCCAGATGAGCGGCAATCGTACTTCCCATCGCTCCCGCACCTAACACCGCTGCTTTTTTGATCTTCTGATTCATTCGTCAGCCCCTTTTCTTTAAGAAAGTGGAAAATCAAAAGATTTAGTTAAAAGGTTAGGGTTACGAAGCCCGTTTCGGCTACTGGTTAAGGTTACGTGTAAAAAATTAAGGACGATAAACGTAGCCTTTTATTAACGACACGGGCATCGTTACCGTTACCACATAACGAACCCCTTATTTTCTAAGAAATGCATTGATCAGATTCTGTTTGGAAATCTGGCCTGCAGTGATAATACGGAACCGGTCTCCCTTGCCTAAGAGTCTCCGCCGGATTTCCTGAGGAGACAAACCCTTTTGGAGTCCTTTCTCAATCTCATTCTTGAGATTTTCCAAATAGTTAATCTTTTGATGAATGGCATCCTTCGGCCGATCGATCCTGCCACTGAAGGAACAAAACATTGTTTTAAGCTGAAGACTGGCGATTCTTTTCAGGGAGTCGAGAACGGAATAGATATCTTCATCGTCTCTCAAATACCTCAACTGTTCGCCGATAAAGAGGTCCCCAGTGAAGAGCCACCCTTCATCCGGCTCATAAAGACAGATATGGTCGTCCGCATGGCCAGGTGTAGGAATCACCAAAAAACAGTATCTGGTAGTTCGGATCTTTGAATCCACTTGAGCCGTCTCTGAAGAAGGAGGGCATCCCCATACGATGCGGCGGTAAAATCTCATCCATTGAAGAGGGGCTTTCAAATATTGAGATGTTTTCGGATGGGCTAAAGGAGAAAGCCCGAACTTCTTTGTTATCCAGAAATTGTTACCCGTATGATCTTCATGGTAATGGGTATTGACCACCATGGAAGGCCGAAGGGTTTCACAGAGCCTTAAAAATTGATCCTGTCCATGAACAAATCCCGTATCGATCAATAGCCCATCGACAAAAAAAGCGTGAACCTTGAAAAGGGGAACCCCTAAAAATCGACTGGTCATCTTTATGGAGGTCACAGACCTCTCTTTTTTAAGACTTATTTCAATCCGATCCATAGTGAAACTTATTAAAATATTGTGAAAATGATCACTATTTTACCAATTATAATAAATTTGTCAAATTTATTCGACTACCTGCACGACTGCTCCATCTCCCTGGGCTAAACCTCCGCAAATGGAAGCCACCCCAATTCCTCCACCCCTTCTTCTCAATTCATAAATCAGAGTCATCAGGATCCTTGCTCCACTCGCTCCGACGGGATGGCCTATGGCGATGGCCCCTCCATTAACATTCGTCTTTTCTAAGAGGGACGCCATCTTCTCCAGATCCCCATCAGCCAAAATCTTTGCACTGACCAAAGGCATTGCAGCAAATGCCTCATTGATCTCGATGAGATCAATTTGATCGAGACCGATTCCAGCCTTCTTTAAGACCTCTTGGATCGTGAACCCAGGAATCGCTGCAATCAGTCTCGGAGTCGTGGCAGTTGCTACCATAGAGATGATTCTTGCTAAAGGCTTCAATCCTCTTTCTTTTGCCTTCTTTTCACTCATGATGAGGATAGCTGAAGCACCGGTATCCAATCCGGGAGCATTTCCCGGAGTGACCGTCGGACTCCCATAGACCAGAGGTAACCTGGAGAGTTTTTCAAGGGTGGTATCCGGCTTTGGAAATTCATCCCTTTCGAGAACGATGGGCGGAATTTTCTTCTGAGGTATTTCAACTCTCATCAATTCCTCCCCTATCTTAAACTTCCCCTCAACAAAAGCCTTTGCATACCTCATCTGACTCTGATAGGCCCACTTATCCTGATCTTCCCGTGTGATCCCATATTCCAGCGCGACTTCTCCAGCATCTACTGAAACAGGGTTAAATCCCCGATACCCCAGTTCAAATAGGCCGTCCCATATTTGAATATTTCCCAATCTCTTTCCCCACCGGACATCGGGAGGAACCACGTAAGGGGTCCGACTCATGTTGTCAGATCCGACGCCTAAAGCAATTTCGATTTCCCCTGCTCTGATCGCCCTAAACCCTAACCTTACGGCTGCCAGCGATGAACAACAGGCACGGTCTATCGTCAGAGAAACAGAACTTGGAGGCATTCCAGCCTTGAGAGTAGCCTGTCTTGCCGGAACATCCGTTTCCAGAGCCACCTCGGCCGTGACGGCTGTTCCATAGTAGGTCTCCTCCACTTCCTCTCCCTTGATATTCACCCTTCGAAGAACCTCTCGGATCACCATTGCAGCGAGGTCGATGGAAGGAATATCTTTCAGGGTTCCTCCGAATTTCCCAAAAGGCGTCCGAACCGCACTCACCACCACAACTTCATTCTTATCCATATTTCCCCCCTTTCCGGAAGAATTCAAAAGTTATCATTGCGAGGAGCGAAGGCGACGAAGCCTTGTCCTGAGCAAAGCAATGGAACTCATGA
>CAZFJD010000202.1:0-6573 GCA_964518775.1 uncultured Syntrophaceae bacterium | reverse complement strand
CTACTACAAGCCTGAAATCAATTCAAGGAGAAAAGATCCCAATAAGAAATGTTGCATAGGATTCAAAGATCGGTCATAGTAATTCATATTGGGAATTGAGCCACTCTTAATAACCTTAAAGGGGCAGAACCATGAATGAACCAATATTGGAGATATTTTCGGATTATGTTTGACCTTGGTGTTATTTCAGTACCGTGCGTATTGACCGTTTGCAGAAGGAATATGAGATACAAATTCAGTGGGTCGCCTTTCCCCTCCATCCGGAAACTCCAGAGGATGGACTCACCCTTGAGCAGCTCTTTTCCGGTCGCCAGATTGATATCGATAAAGTGAGACAGCGCCTTGTGCAGACCGCTCGCGAATTAGGCCTGCCTCTTGGTGAGAGAAAAATGACCTATAACAGCCATCTGGCTCAGGAATTGGCCAAGTGGGCAGAGTCGAAAGGGAAAGGAGATGAATATCATAAGGCTGTCTTTGGGGCCTATTTCGTTGAAGGTAGAAACATCGGCAAAGTCGATGAACTGGTCCTTCTTGCAAAATCTCTGGGACTCCCCGAGGGAGAGACAATGCAGGTCCTGGAGTTGAGAACCTTTAGGGAAGCGGTTGAAGCGGATTGGTCGCGATGCCATGCTTTAGGTATTACGGCCGTTCCAACGTTTGTTATCGATCATCAAAGGGTGATAGGGTTTCAACCCTATGAATCCCTGCAACAACTCCTAAAGGCCAAAAATATTAAGAAAAGAACTTGATTAACCTTTCAACCTCTCCCTTCCTCCTTAGCGTCTTCCTATTGACGCCGTGATGGACATAAGGTTATCAACTATAAGGATTGCTGCACGCCTCTCTGGAATAACGCAGGCCTTTAGGCTCTATGTTTCGAATCGACGAACGTTTGATGATACGGGTCGCTCCCTTCGGGATGGACCTGGTGCTGAGTGGGTACTTCCTCGCAGCGCCTCTTCTGCTGATCGAATTCAAGGCAACTCCCGTTGAGCTTGGCCTGGTTGGGAGTATAACCGCCGCGGTCCACATGATGCTTGCCCACCGCATGGGCCCTCTTTCCGACCGCTTCGGACGCCGCCGGCTGATTCTGTTCAGTCCCATGCTCTTGGCTTCTTCGTGCCTGATTGCAGCGACGACGAACCACGTGGAAGTGATTCTTCTACTTTCGGCCTTGAACGGACTCTCCCTTTCTCTCTTCTGGCCGCCCCTTCAGGCCTGGGTCGCGGACCTCCAGACAGGGTCTGGCCTTGCACGGGATATCGGCACGCTGAACATGTCGTGGACAGTCTCGTATCTGTCCGGTCCAATCATCTCAGGCTTTTTGTTCAGTCTCCACCCGAGGCTCCCTTTTATTTTCGCTGCTTTCCTCTCCTTCGGCTTATTCCTGGTGAGTTATGGGTCCATTCATGACCGGCCTGTAAAGACAAAAACAAAGCAACTCGTGGCTGAGACCTCTTCGTCGCCCTGGCAGAAGAAGTTCCTTTATTCCGCATGGATCGCTAACTTCATGTCCTGGTTCATGCTCGGAAACACACGATACCAGTTTCCTAAGCTGGCCCGAGAACTCGGTAGCCGTCCTGAGACAGTCGGTTTGCTCATTGGCTGCCTGGGATTCTCTCTGTTTCTGGGCTTCTTCCTTCTTCGGGAAAGCGATCTCTGGCATTTTCGCAGACGTTACCTGTTCGGGGCTCAGGCGGTTGCCGGAGTGGGGCTCCTGATGATCTACTTCTTTAGCTCGCCTTTTCTCTTCGGCTTGGCCCTGACTCTGATCGGTCTTTCTGTGAGTGTCACCTACTATTCGAGTCTTCTTTATGCCATCCGGCTATCTGCACAGAAAGGAAGAGGAACGGGCTTCCATGAATCCATCCTGAGCATGGGTGCCCTTGCAGGACCGATTCTTGGTGGTCTTGGCGCCCAGTTTTCCGGCCTCCGTATGCCCTACCTGATTTGCCTCATATTTCTCCTTGCCGCAGTTGCCTGTGAAGCAGCTCTCCTCAAAAAATGAAACCTCAGGCTAAAAGTTAGTATTGCCTCATTTTTAGGGCGATGCCCTTCATCAGAAGGAGAAAAACTGAGGTCTCAACTCCATTTTGAAAAGAGAGGATGTGAGTAAAAGAACTATAGAAAAAAGAGAATGGATATGGGTGAATACGTGTCAATGGGAGGTGATTATATGTGCTGTACGGGAAGAAGATGGCACCGCGCCAGGTTTGGCATCCTGCTCATCGTGATCGGACTACTGTGGTTTGCTCAAAGGGCTGGATGGTTCCCTTTGGGGACCTTCGGGCCATTAGTCCTACTAACTTTTAGTGCATGGATGATCGTCACTTCATCCCTTCGCAAATGGCAGGCTCCCCCCAGAGACGGACTGATCATGAGGGATTGGCAAACAGAAATGAAGAATAGGTGACCTGCTCAGAGCTTAGGAAGCTCGGGGAAAGGAGAAAAATTGTCATGACATTCCTTTTTTCTCCCCTACTCAACAAAGAGGAAGGCATAGCGGTTCATCTCCTGGGAATAATCATAAAGAACATTGATCGGGTAACCGATCTTCCGGACCGTCGCAAAGACATCCATGGCCATTGACTCAGGAGTGGGCCGAGACATTTTCGGATTTTTGCACAGCTGTTTTATGCCAGGACAGGAATCGCAGAAGTTACAGGAATCCATAAACAGGAGAAAAGCCTTATAATATCCTGAAAGAAAGACTTCTCGTTTCAGCTTAAAAAGCTTCAAATTAACCTTTCTTGTCCAGGCAAAACGGTCTTTAGGCTTGGCTACCCTTTTAGTGAAATGAAAAACCGCACAGGTCTTGTATCCTCGAACAAACTCTTTGCATTCTGCCACGGAAGGGGTATTGGGCGGACAGGTACCACATTTACCGAAATTTTTACAGCCGAACATACATTTCATCCGCGCCCATTGAGCCACGACGATCCTCTTCGGGTCAACCCATTTGTAATCGTCATAACCATGTCTTCTGAAAATCTCCTTCAATTTCTTACGGCTGATCTCTCTGCTAATTCGCCCTTTTTCCATGGTATCTCCTCCAGATTTTTTTCGCACCGATACAGAGACTTCTACTACAAGCCTGAAATCAATTCAAGGAGAAAAGATCCCAATAAGAAATGTTGCGAAGGATTCAAAGATCGGTCATAGTAATTAATATTGGCAATTGAGTCACGTTTAATAACTTTAGAGGTGTAGCTTTTCATCAGGTTCGTTAGTACCGTTCTTTTCGTTGAGATCGTTTGGTCCATTTAGTTCGTTGGCAAAGAATTGAGAGCGTTCTTTTTTTAACTATTCTATTCAAAAAGATGACTGCGGGAAGATGGATGTGTGATATGCTTGGGTTATTGCTGAGACTTGCGCTCCTTGGTTTCTTATGGAATGCCTTTTTCTTGAATGCTCAGGCTTACGGTGCGAGCTCCGCCGCTGAATTCATCGACGTCCACAACCATCTTCACGGAATATATAGTGCTGGACCGAGGATGTTCGATTACGACTTTGAGGGAGCGGCCAGAGTGGCCCTGCAGAGAATGCAAGAGGCAGGGATAAAGAGAATGTATATCATGCCCCCTCCCATTTCGCTCAATCATCCGGCAGGTTATGATTTTGAGAATTTTTTGAACACCGTCAAAAAATATTCCGGTCGCTTCAGCTTCCTCGGGGGAGGTGGAACATTAAATGTCATGATTCAGCAGGCGGTCCACGAAGACCGCACAACTGAAACAATGAAGAGGAGATTGGAGAAAAGGGCCCTTGAAATTCTTTCCAAAGGTGCGTTAGGTTTTGGCGAACTGACTGCCGAGCACGTTTCCCTGGCCCCGGATCACCCTTACGAGTCCGCACCTCCTGACCATCCCCTATTTCTGCTCTTGGCCGACATCGCCGCAAGCCACGACGTGCCAATCGACATCCACATGGAAGCTGTTCCAGAAGACATGCCCCTTCCGTCGGGTTTGAGCCCATTTCAGAATCCAAAAATCCTGAAGGCGAATATTTCTGCATTTGAAAGGCTTCTCTCTCACAATCGGAAGGCAAAGATCATTTGGGCCCATGTAGGCTGGTGCCAGACTGGTAGGCGAACGCATGCTCTATGTGCCGAATTGCTGGAACGACATCCAAATCTCTATATGAGCTTTAAGATCGGGCCTGATAGCCGGCCAGAGACCCGGCCAATGGAAAAGGGAATAGGACCAAAAGGTGAATGGCTCGATCTGATTCTCAGATTTCCGGATCGGTTTATCATCGGCAGCGATCAGTTCTATGTCACTCCGAGATCGAGCAAGCGCTTTCCTGAACACCTAAGAGCAACGACTGTATTCCTCTCCCTTCTTCCGCCCGAGATTGTTCACAAACTTGCCATTGAAAATTCAAAGCGCATCTTCACCCGAGATAGATGAGAAATCGTTGTGATCGTTGGGTTCGTTTTATTTTTTGAGCCTTTGGCTCAGCTGGAAAGGTAGAATTGTATTTCTATATTGACAATGGAAAGAGGCAAGTATATATGAAAGGGAGTTGCCTTAAAGCTCTATGACTTGGAAGTCCGATACCTTGTTTCCCCTATATCCTATCCGAAAGGTAAGGTAGGATGCCTCGACCAATCGGTTTTGACAATGAGAAGTATCTTGCAGAGCAGTCCACAGCGATCCTTAATCGAGTGAATCGTTTTGGTAATAAGCTCTACCTGGAATTTGGTGGAAAGCTCCTATTCGACTACCATGCGGCCCGTGTATTGCCGGGATTCGATCCTAATGTGAAGATGCGCCTTCTACAGAAAATGAGAGACCATTCGGAAGTCTTGCTCTGCATCTATGCAGGAGACATTGAGCGGAAAAAGGTTCGAGCCGATTTCGGGATCACCTACGATTCGGACGCATTAAAGCTGATTGATGACCTGAGGGAGTGGGAGATTGAAGTGGCGGCGGTCGTCATTACGCGTTATGAAAATCAACCCTCGGCAAGCGTTTTTAAGAACAAGTTGGAGCGAAGAAATATTCGGGTCTATACGCACCGATATACAAAAGGCTATCCTACAGACATCGACACCATTGTGAGCGGTGAAGGCTATGGTGCAAATGATTACATCCACACCACCAAACCGATCGTGGTGGTGACCGGGCCTGGACCGGGCAGTGGAAAACTGGCCACTTCTCTCTCCCAGATCTATCATGAATATCACCGCGGTGTCCATGCCGGTTATGCGAAATTCGAGACGTTTCCCATCTGGAATCTTCCCCTGAAACATCCCGTCAATATGGCCTATGAGGCAGCAACGGCCGACATCAGAGATTTCAACATGATCGATTCATTTCATCTGGAGGCCTACAATGAAAAGGCCGTCAACTATAATCGAGATGTCGAGGTATTTCCGGTGCTGAAACGGATTATCGAAAAGATAACAGGGGAGCACTCCTTCTATCAATCGCCCACGGACATGGGCGTCAATCGCGCTGGTTTCGGAATCGTCAATGATGATGCCGTCAGGGATGCAGCCATCCAGGAGATTATTCGTCGGTACTTCCGGTACGCCTGCGAGTATGCCGTTGGGTTTACGGATAAAGAAACCGTGCAAAGGGTAGAGCTCTTACTGGAGGACCTCGGTGTGAAACCCGAAGATCGAATTGTTGTCAGACCTGCCCGGGAAGCCGCCCTTGAGGCTGAGAAGAAAGGGAAGGGAAATGAGGGCGTCTTCTGCGGTGCAGCCATTGAGCTCCGCGACGGGACCATCATCACGGGAAAGAACTCGCCGCTCATGCATGCGGCTTCGGCCCTCGTTCTCAATGCGGTCAAGTGCTTGGCCAGAATCCCTGATGCCATGCACCTTCTGCCTCCGAATATCATGGAATCGATCAGCCATTTTAAAAAAGACGTGTTAAAAGGAAAAAGGGTCAGCCTCGATTTGGATGAAACCTTGATCGCCTTAAGCATCAGTGCCACTGTCAATCCAGCCGCACAAATGGCCGTTGGGACGCTCAAGGAACTGTCTGGATGCGAGGTTCATATGACCCACATCCCTACTCCTGGAGACGAAGCAGGCTTGCGAAAGTTAGGAGTGAATCTGACAAGCGATCCCGATTTTGCGACAAAACACCTCTTCGGAATCTAACTCTTAAGTGAGTGGAGGGACCATGGGCTTTAGCCCATGGGGCTCCACAATCTTTCTACCCATTGCCCCATCTGATTTCTCCTTAAACAACAAAAAAGCCCATCATTTCTGATGGGCTTCAGAACCCCCGCCTTCGCGAGGGCAAGTTTTAATCTCGGCAACGTCCTACTCTCCCACACAGTTACCCATGCAGTACCATCGGCGCTGAAGGGCTTAACTTCCGTGTTCGGAATGGGAACGGGTGTTTCCCCTTCGCCATGGTCACCAAGAATCTTAAAAGGTTAATAACGTTTAGATCGTTTGGACCGTTGCTGTCGTTATTTCAAACATCTTGAAAACGGTCTCAACGAACTTAACGATCTAACGGAATTAAACGATTTAAAATATGGATCAAGGGACTTGGCAAATAGTAATTCAATTATGGTCAAGCCGATCGACCGATTAGTATCAGTATGCTC
>CAZFJD010000201.1:0-6591 GCA_964518775.1 uncultured Syntrophaceae bacterium | reverse complement strand
TCTCAGAGGCCATCTGGTTGGCAAAAATGATCTTAAAGCCCTCGTCGAAGACAACGATTCCGTCGTCCCCCATCTCCGCAATCTTCTCAAACTGTTGGGTGGCGTCTCGGATCTTCCTTTCCATTCGTTTCGCTTCAGTAATATCCCGGAGATAGGCATAACCCTTTCGAACTCCGAGAGGTGTCTTGGCCAAAGCGATGCAGACCTCAGCCCCCTTGGTCTCACCCTGGGAGGTGAGCAGTTGAATCTCGGTGCAGACCTTTTCGCCGTAATGCTCAGGATGGATGAAGATATCTTCGAGAAAGGGTTGATTCGGTTTGCCCAATAGGGAGAGAATGCTCATTTTTAGCAACTCAGCGTTCGAATAGCCGGTGATCTCTGAGGCCATGCGGTTTGCAAATTCGATCTGATGACGTTCATCGAATACAAGTATCCCGTCATTTCCCAATTCGGCGATTGCCTGAAACATCTCTCCTTCGGCCCTTGGATGAACAAGGCGAAGTCTGCGAGAGCTCTTTCTTCTTTTCTTTGAGGAAGAAGATTTTCTGATCGGCATACCTCTTTCAAATTATCATATCCCCTGAAGGTTGACAAGCGAACCAGCCTCATTATCGCTATGCGCATAGCGCTAAGCGCTTAGGGCCTTTTTTAGAGTCCTACGTGGTCCAGAAGCCCAGGGACCAAATCCTCCCATCCGATCGGGATGATCTGAACCCCTTGACAAAGGGGTCGCAACTGTCTGATGAGATCCCCAGCGATCTCAATGCCCGCTCGCCTCTTATCAGAAGCCTTCATCAATCGGTCGATGATCGAGTCAGGGATGGAGGCCCCCTCCACGTGTTTGTTTACATAGCGGGCCATGCCGACCGATTTGAGAAGGGTGATGCCGACGATGATCGGGACTTTGAAGTGAGCCACCTTTTTTACAAAATTTTCAAAGAGACTCACATCGTAGATCGAGTGGGTGAAGAAGAAATCGGCGCCCAGTCGAATCTTTTTCTCCATATCCATGACCTCCAGGTCAAGGACATGGCCCTTCGCTGCTGCATTGACCTGAGTGCCTATGAGAAACTCAGGTTTTCCTTTGAGATCGTTGCCCATCAGGTCATAGCCCTCTTGGAGTCGCTTAGCCGCCCCGAGCAAGCCCATCACATCGAGATCGAAGACCGCTTGGGCCTCGAAGTGATCTCCAATGGATGGATGATCCCCCTGGAGGATCAGGACGTTCTTCAAGCCGAGGGCAGCGGCATTGAGGAGTTCCGATTGAAGTGCCAAACGGTTTCGGTCGCTGCAGGAGAGGTTCAGAATGACTTCCATTCCTTTCGCTTTCAGCAATGCGCACACGGAAAGGGAACCCAGCCTCATGATCGCATTCTGAAGGTCCGGCACATTGATCGCGGTCACACGGCCCTTTAGGCGTTCTGCAGTTTCGAAGACCTCAGAGAGATCGGTTCCCTTTGGAGGTTGGAGTTCAACGACGACTGAAAACTTTCCCGAATCCAACTGTTCTTTTAGTGTCATGGCTCTCTCCCCTTATTCCACCTTCGGACGGGGCAGCAATCCGGCCATCTCGGTGATCTTACTCACCATCTGCTCCCATTCGATGGCCATGATATGAACCCCACGAACCCCTTCAATCTCTCTCAATTCTTGGATCTGTTCGACACAGATCTTGATCCCTTCCTCAGCGGGTTTTTTCGCTTTCACCACTCGATCGATGATCTCATCGGGAATGATGATACCCGAAACATTTTTGGCCATATAGCGGGCCATACCTCCGGATTTCAGAGGGGTGACGCCTGCCAAGATATGAACCTTCTCGTGAAGTCCTCGATCTCGAACCATCTTCATCCACTCTTTGAATCGGTTCATGTCGTAGATGCATTGAGTTTGGATGAAGTCCGCGCCGGCCGCCACTTTTTTTCCTAATCGGATGGCTCTAAATTCGAAAGGATCTGCAAAGGGATTCTCTGCTGCACCGATAAGGAGTTTGACTTCGCCTTCGATCTTCTCCTCTCCACCCAGGAGCGTTCCTTGATCCCGCAAGGTCCGAACGCAGTCGATCAATTGAATCGAATCGAGATCATGGACGTTCTTCGAATCGACCTGATTTCCAAAGGTGTGGTGATCCCCGGTGAGACAGAGCATGTTTTTGATGCCCAGAGCGGTCGCGCCAAAGACATCGCTCTGGATGGCGATGCGGTTCCGATCCCGCGTCGTCATCTGCATCACCGGTTCCAATTCCATTTGAATCAGTATGGAAGAGGTTGCAATACTCGACATACGGACGATCGCGGTTTGGTTGTCCGTGATATTGATGGCGTCCACGTAACCTTTCAGGAACTCGGCCTTCCGTTTGATGACATTGACATCGTTGCCCTTTGGAGGACCCAACTCACCGGTAACGGCAAAGATGCGTTTCTCCAAAATCTTCTCCAGATTGCTCCCTGCTTTCATACCTTGAGATCCTCCCTCACGATCCTTCTCGGTCCACTATCTCTCGATTCCACTCCCCATCGCTTCGCCGGTATGACCTCTTCGAGCTTGTAAAGCTGGCCCAAGTTTTTAAGCCGATCGTAAATGAGCTGCCATGCGCAGTCGGCCTCCCGCTTGATTTCACATTTTCCTTTTGAGGAACCTCCGCAAGGTCCGTTGAAGAGCTGTTTTGCGCAGCGGGCGATTGGACAAATTCCCCCTGTTT
Organism: uncultured Syntrophaceae bacterium; assembly: GCA_964518775.1. Lineage (GTDB taxonomy): Bacteria > Desulfobacterota > BSN033 > BSN033 > UBA1163 > JACAEX01. The sequence goes on along the minus strand of CAZFJD010000201.1, from coordinate 3,890 downwards.
TTTCAAGGATACAGTTTCCGCAGGCCTGGCAACGTTCTTCCCAAAAACCGTGTGATACGGTTTCGCCCATGAAGGTGGTATTGACACCTGGGAAAACAGGGATCATGGCAAAATGGCGGGCAAGGGTCTGGACACCGACTCCGCAGGCAATGGAGATCACCGCTTCCACTCTTTCGATGGTTTCTGTCAGCTCTGAGGCGAACTCGGGCTCACATTGACGGGCAGGCGTGGCCTCGAGGACCTCAATCTTTTTTCCAATCTTCATTCTTGCCATTCGGAGACCAGAAGCGAGCAACCCCACTTCCTTCTCTCCCCCTGCATGGCAAACCGTGACGCAGGCACCGCAGCCTGCCAGCAAGATCTTATTATGGGGAACGAGGTATCTCAAGATCTCGTCAATAGGTTTTTGTTCGGCTTTGATCATTCATTCCTCCCTTTTTAAATCCGACATAGTTTTGTCCCGGCTTGTAGGAATTTCGATATTCGAATTTCGAATTTATATCTTTTCTGAACATGGGTTTGGTCCCAGTTTTTTCAGCTGCTCAGATTTCCGTTGAAGGGCTTCCACAAACTTCACCTCGCTGTTTGTGGCGAGGTGGCAGATTTCCAGCCGTTCCTTTTCGAGGCCGATCTTTTCCAGCATCCGATGGGCATAAGAGAGGCGGCCTCTTGCACGAAGGTTTCCTCTCAGGAACTGGCAGTTTTCCTCATAGCAAGCAAATATCAGAACACCATCTGCGCCCTTCTCCAATGCTTTCAAGAGATAGATCGTCTCGATGCGACCCGCACAAGGGACGCGGACGACCTCGACGTTCTTGGGAGATTTCAATTTCAACGTCCCCGCCATGTCGGCTGCTACATATCCAGACTGATCACAACAAAAAGCAATGATCTTGGGATCAAAGGTTGACATATAAACTCCTAAAATTTAAATCCAAATGTCAAATGCCTAAATGTCAAATCCCCTTTTTGGTCATTTGGATTTTGGGCTTCATTTGAACTTGATTCACCTTCGGTTCATCACTTCGTGCGAGCTTTGACATTTGACATTATCATTCCATGAGTCCCATCTGAGCATAAATTTGATCATCGGTCAGGTGGTGAAGCGTGATGGCCTTTGCGGGACACTCGGCGATACAGATGCCACATCCGTAACAGGCCAAAGGATCGACTTTCGCTGCCCCCCAGATCGTTCCCGCCTCTATTCCAGAGGTTGTATAGACGTTCTCCGTTGCGTACCTTTCAACTGTGATGGCCGAATGGGGACAGAGTCTCGGGCAGGTATAGCAGACCGCGCATTTTTTCGGGTCCACCTCCGCAACGGCGAGGTCGTATGTATAGGTCCCTTTCGAGATGAGCGCGATCACCTCTTCGGCTACTGCCCTCGCTTCGATGAGGGATTCTGAAATCTCTTGAGGAAATCGACAGGCGCCCGCAAGGAACATCCCCCTTCGGTTTGATCGAACACGAAGGAGTTGAGGATTGTCCTCCATGAGAAAGCCTCGGTTTCCAAGGTGGATCTTGAGAATTTCTGAGAGACGCTCGTTCTCCGGAGAGGGGACGAAGGCCTCGCTCGTGACGATAAGATCGGAAAGGATGGAGATTGGCCATTGTTCAGTCTTTTGGATCACAGCCGTATCCTTCACATCGACTTGAATCTGACCATTGACCAAGGAAAGCTTAGGAGGCTCTTCATACTTGAAGAAGAGGACGCCCTTCTCCCTTGCCTTTCGGTAAAGGCGCTCCATTCCGTCTGCGGCAACCTTCACGTCTTTGCAGAGGATAGCGACCTGACACTGGAGATTTTCTTGAAGGAGAAGAGCTTGTTTGATAGCATTGATCGAATCCACTTTGATATCCTCATTGACTCCATCCAAAAGGAAGGTCACTGCCTCAACCCTCTTCCCATCCCAAAGAAGGTTTGGATCTCGGGTCTCTGAAAGAAGTCTTTCCATTTCTGGAAGGATAATCACCCTTTTGTGACCAAAGATCCCTTTGGTCTCGCGTTGGGTAGCGTATCCAGTTGCGACGACGATGGCGGAGGCAGATAGAATAGTCTCCATGCCGTCTTGGCCTTTAATCTTGGCCTGGAATCGGCCGAGATGGCCATCGAGGCGTTTCAACTCCCCTTGAGTGATCAGGGCGATATTGGGTATCCGTTGAATTTGAGAGACCTTCTCCTCGATCCACTTCTGAACCTCTTCAGGACGGTTATAAAATCTTCGGAGTTCTGAGGCTCTACCGCCAAAACTTCTCCCCTTCTCAACAAGGGTAACATGGATCCCTGCCTCCGCTAAGGCCTGGGTGATTGAGATTCCAATGATGCCACCGCCGAGGACCAATACCTCAGGTTTCAGAGGAAGAGACTGGGCTTCAATGGCTCTGGACGTTGATGCCATACGGATGGTTTTAGTCACAATGGTATTTGCTCTTTCCAGAGCAGCCTCTTCATCCAGCATTGCCCAGAGGGCCTGCTCTCTCACGTTGGCAACAGCAAAGAGGTAAGGGTTTAGGGGAAGTCCATGTCCCCATTTATGAAAAGATGTTTCATAAATTCTTGGACTTCCTCCGATGATGACAACACGGTCCACTTCCTTTGCTTCGAGGCGCTTAGCCATCCTCTCCAATGCCTCCGAAGAGAGGAGGTCTTGCTCTTCGATACAGAAGACGATATCTGGAAGTCGTTGGAGGGTGGCAATGATCTTTTCTCGGAAGGAAACAGGGATCGATCCCCGCAAGGCATCGATGAAGACTCCGATGCGAGCCATTTAGTTCCTCCCTTTTAAGTATTGATGAACGAGATAGGCGGCTGATTTCGCATGAAGGATGGAACGATCAATATCCTTCGGTCCGCAGCAAGCACCGGTGACAAAGAGACCGGTATGAGAAGGCGGAGAGGCGAGGAAGCCATCCTCTGTAAGACCTAAACCGAGGATCTTGGCAAGGGATTTTGCCTCCTTGCTGAGAACCATCCCCACGGAGAGGACAATCAGATCGAAAGGTTCTTCCACGACCTCGGCCTTTTGAGGATCGATAAATCTCACCCTGAGGGTGTCGAAGAGTGCGGAATGGTAAACCTTCGAGGGCAGACTTCGGATGAGCCGAATCCCTTTGTCCTGCCGACAGGAGGTCAGAAACTCCTGAAAGGATGCTCCTGCAGGCTGGATGTCCATATAGAGGAAGGTGGCTCTCGTCTGTGGATACTGATATCGTATGGCTTTGATCAGCCGGAGGGCATAAGCACAGCAGACCTGAGAACAGTAAAGATTTCCGATCGACTCATCTCGACTCCCCACACACTGGAAGAAGGCGATGGTCTTGGGAAGTTGGCCGTCAGAAGGACGAAAGAGTTTTCCCTGACACCGAAGCATTTCGTCCAGATCTTTTGCAGTGATCACATTTTTGAAACGGCCGTATCCATACTCCACCTTCTGGGAGGCGTCAAAAGGATCGACTCCGGCAGCCACGACAACGGCCGATACCTTTAGATCAGTCCTTTCCCTTCCTCGCTTCAGGGATACCGTGTATCTCCCGGGATTTCCACTAAGGCCAATGGCCTCAGTTCGAGTGAGGATTGGGATGTCGTTCCGATTTCGAATCTCAGAAATTCTCTTATCCACCACACAGGCAAAACATCTATTGCATGACTCCGATGCCTTACAGCAGAAGGAGGCAGAGAGACCTCCGATGGAGGGCTCCTTTTCGATGATCGTCACAGGAATTCCGGTCTCTGCAAGTTCTGATGCGACCGTAATGCCAGCAATCCCACTGCCTATGATCAGAACGTTCTTATTCTCGGCCAACTTCTTATTCCCTCGTTCGCAGTATAGATGTAAGCATTGTGAAGTCATGAGAAAATATTCACAAAAAACTTTTAATTTATTTCGCAC
>CAZFJD010000200.1:0-6593 GCA_964518775.1 uncultured Syntrophaceae bacterium | reverse complement strand
TCTTAGATACCTTTTTGGAAATTCCGATGATCGTTTCACCCATTGCCCTCGGCGCCTCCTTTCTTGTCTTCTTCAATACCCCCTTAGGAGAGTTGATTCAGAATAAAGGCATCTTTTTCGTTTTTGAAGTCCCAGGCGTTATTTTAGCCCAGTTTGCATCCATTGCAGGATTAGCTACACGATTGATGAAGGCCTCTTTGGATGAAATCTCTCCGAGGTATGAGGCCGTGGCTCGATCTCTCGGATCCTCCTCTTGGGAGGCCTTTTACCGGGTCACCCTCCCCCTCTCATTTAAGGGGCTCATCGCTTCCGTCATCCTATCCTGGGCAAAAGCGGTTGGAGAATTTGGAGCCACGGTCACGCTTGCAGGGGCCATGCCGGGAAAGACTGAAACCATGCCCATCGCTATTTTTACTGCTCTAGCCTCTGCCAATATTGATAAGGCGATTATCTTGATTCTCATCTTAGTCATCTTTGGTCTGGCCACCCTTTACAGTGTCCGACTGACTGGCAAGAGATTTCGATATGATTAGAATCGAAGGGCTCACCATCCTTTTTGACTCCTTTAAGATCACAGATCTCGATATTAGAATTGAGGAAGAACAATTTCATTTCCTTCTCGGGCCAACCGGAAGCGGGAAAACCTTAATTCTCGAATCGGTCATGGGACTGCATAAACCGAAGAAGGGAAAGATCTGGATCGGCGAAAGAGAGGTTCAAGCTTTACCTCCCGAGCAGAGGGAGATCTCGTATGTTCCACAAGACTTAGCCCTCTTCCCGCATCTCAAGGTCACCGATAATATTCTCTACGGAATCAAGGCAAGAAATCTCGGCCTGAAAGCTTATGAGGAACACGTTCAGGATCTCATTCAGGTGATGAAGATCGAAAGCCTTCTTGAACGATACCCGGCCAATCTCAGCGGAGGGGAGAAGAAACGAGTTGCCCTCCTCAGGGCACTGGCGCCAAAACCGAAGCTCCTTCTCCTCGACGAACCCCTTTCCGGCCTGGATCCATCTATCAAGGCAGAAATCCAACAACTCTTAAAAACCCTCCACATCTCATTCCATCCAACCATTCTATGTGTAACGCATGATTTCGAAGAGGCATATTTCTTAGGCGACCGGATCACAATATTTATGGATGGAAAGGTGGAACAGGTGGGAGAAAAATACGACATCTTTTTAAGACCCAGGTCAAAGAAGGTGGCCCAATTCTTAGGGGTAAGAAATCTCTATCAGGCAGAGGTCTTGAAGAAGGATGAGATCTTTCAACGAGTGATCCTGGGAATTAATGACCTTCAATTTTCATTGCCGATGAGTCTCTGTCCAGATTCGATTGAAGTAGGAAGAAAGGCTGATCTCTTTATCCGGCCTGAAGAGGTGATGATCATCCGTGAGGGAAAACCAGTAAAAGAGTCCTTAAAACGGAATATCTTCTTGGGTAAAGTTGTTGACATTGTTGAGAGAAGAGGGTATCAGACAGTCCACCTTCAGACGATCGAAGCAAAGATTCCCGTCGAAGTTGTTATTCCCAATTATGCCTATCGAAATTTGGATCTTTCGATCGGAAAGATTGTTCAAGTGGCCCTCCGAGAAGAATCTCTCTGGGTGATGACTTAAATTTCTACGGTACAAAGATTCCAATCGCTAAAATCCCCAAAGAATACTTAATTGACAATAGGTAGAGGGTCAGGGGTCAGGTCTTTAATGTTAGCATTTTAAGAATATATTTAGTTCTGTTCGCAGAATTTGGTGGAAAATTTTGAATGCCAAGAAAATAGACCTGACCCTGTTTCCATGTAAGAATTTAGAAGTGCCTTCCTTCAATTCTTGTTGATTTTTTGCCTCAATTTGATAAACTTATAACAGAATGGAAAACCTTCATATCATCCTTTATTCCTTTAAAGAGACTGATATATTTAAAATTAAGGATATTTATGGCATTGTTAAAAGATAGTGGCCTAAATGCTCAATCCTCTGTTTCTTCACCTGAGGATAGAGAAAAGGACGAACAAGAAAGGCTTGAGCAGAAACAAGCCTTACAGGAATGGCTTAATGAAAAAACAAAACATAGAGAAAAAATTTATGGACAACTTAGAACTTAGAAGATACTGGGTAGATATTTTAGGGTTTGACGGGAAGGAATTTGATAGATGGCCAAGAAATATTAATCGGTATGTCGACCAATTGGCCTCTCAAGAAATAATGGATGCCATAGAAATAGTTGGTGCCAAGAAAAACACCTTTCATTCTCCAAACAATGCCATGAGATATTTCTTTAGTATCTGCAAGAATAAAGTTGGCATATTCCCAAAAGATAAACAGAAAAAACCGGAACCCGCTCAGAAGGATGCGAATGGAGAAAAAGATATAAAAGAAAATCATAGTCTAAAGCCCGAAATCCAAAAGTTTGGTGGTATTGTTGCAGTGACAACAAATCTTGCAGAAGAGGGAATGCCTGAAAATGAAGCCAGGGAATTCGGGAATATTTTAAATGACTATTTTACTTCTTCCTTTTTAGAAGAGTTAGATAAAGATATGCATTTGAGCGACCCCGATAAACCGTATTATGAAAAACTAAAGAATTCTTTAGGCTTTATACTTAATGACCAAAAGGTTGAAAAAATAGGCATCGATTTTCTGAATAGAGATTTTCCAGAAAGGCGAACGTCATCTCTTAGAGATTTGAATCTGTTTTTATATAAACTTTATAACAAAATGATTCCATTCTTCTATTATAAATCTCGTGCTCATCTTGGCCGGTTTATCTTTTTACGTAAATCTCACTATGATATTTTTGTAACTTTTTTAAACAAATTTACGATCTCCATGGAGGACAAAAAAGAAGCCGTTCTTGAATATATCCAATCAACTCGAAGCGGCTTATATTTCCGTCCAGAACTTTTAGGCCTGATATTTGCTTCAGTCATAGTTGAATTGAAATCAATTTTTGCTGAGCATGGTCTTTTTGCAAATAATGAGCTGATACGAAAGCTTCTCAAATATTATGAAAGGGATGATCTGCTTGAATGTATCAAATATATAGATGAACCCAGTAACGAAATTGATGAATTGGGGGAGGTCAGGGTTGTTAAGTGGGATGAATTCTTAAAATATTTGGCTAATGTTGCAAATCCGAAATACGATGTGATTTTAATAGAAGGGGACTGCCATGAATTTAAATCCATTTTTAATGGGCACGAAAATATTTTGAGAGGCTTCTTTGCAGAGGATAAAATAATAAAATTAAAACGATCGGGAGAAGATCGAAGATCAGGAGTAGACCGCAGGAAGTTTAATGATCCCAATTACAAAGGGCCTGAAAGGAGAAGTGGGCAAGATAGGAGATCTACAAAAGAAAGGAGAAAGTCTCCCTAACCACGATGACAGGGTAATACGTTAAGGTGGCACCAGCCGTTCCTGAACGCCCGAGTCTCCGATGCGAAACTCAGCGAACAAGACCGGAAGGACTATGGCAAAATCCTCGAATCGCTGAGGAAGTACGTCAGCAGCAACAATGGGTACTGGAGGGTGCGCGAAGTACCCAGCGCCCTTCGTTTCCAAGGCTGGTACGATCCTGATGGCAAGAAGAGCTGGGATCAGACCCTGAAGTAGACCCCACAAAAGATTGGGATCTGCGCTCGACATTGGACAAAATTTTACCCCCCCTTCCTCTCTTCTCCCTCAATGGGAGAGGGTGAGGCCGGGGATTCTTCGATACGAATCTCGATACGATTTGGTTTATTGCATCCCTTCAGAGAAGTGATCATACCTCTGATTGAGTTAATCAAGAAATCTTTGATGAAGGGTTTCAATGGGACGGTCTTACCGTTCACTTTCAAGGTCACCGTCTTTCCTCCTTCTGATCTAATAAACCTTTTCTCAATGAAATCAGCCAGTCCCTTCATATCCTCCAAACGAAAACAGGGGACACCAATATGGAACGTTCTGTCGGAAACGATAGCGATGAGATTGTCTTCTTTAGTGCAGAGAAGTTCCTTGTGCTTCTCCTTCCGGAAGATCTCAATCTTTGGCTGAACATCCTTCTTATAACCCTCCGAAAGGATGAGGTCCACATCTTGAATCAATTTATCCCGAATCTCCTCAAGCGTCCAATCCTTCTCCACATCTCGAATGAGTGCAACCTTATTGGATGAGGCGATGACGACCGTATGGGCTCCCGCCTGTTTGTGTCGCCAGCTGTCCTTCCCTTCCCGATCCACTTCAAACCCGTGGACGTCATGCTTTACTGTGGCGACTCGATAGCCTCGGCGGGTCAACTCGGGCACCAGTTTCTCAATCAAAGTGGTCTTTCCACTATCCGATTTTCCAACGATAGAGATAATGGGAATCATCAATACTCTCCCTTGGAATAGTGGAATGTTGGAATAATGGAGTAACCCGAAATACGTAAGAGGTTCCTTTCAACCCAACATTCCAACATTCCATCATTCCAATCTTCCATCATTCCTTCACAAAAACTTCGTCCAACAGCTGTACTTTTGCTTTCTCCCCTTCCCTCATGATTTCTCGATCTTCCGGGATAATAATCAATCCGTTCGCCTTCGCCGCCGACCTCAATATCCCCGACCCTTGCGGACCTGAAGTTTCACCATAATAGCGATTTCCTTCTCGAGAAACAAACGCCCGGACAAAATGGCGTCTCCCAGGCTCTTTACGGATCTCTTCCTTCAAAAAGGTTGGATATGAGCGAGGACCTTCTCCAAGGTCTCGTCTACGGTGACCACCACAAATATATAACATAAAACGTCCCATGTGAAAATCCAATCGCATCCCATTCCTTCATTCTTATTGGAACCCATCCTGTCCTGTGATATGATTCTTCTGACCTTTAGAGAACAGGGCACCATGTTACCATATCGAAAGTTCTGCTATTGGATGGACCGACATAATTTCGAGAAGGCTAAAGAGAGACTCGAAGAAGACAACGCTCCAATGACCCAAGAGGCCCAGATCCCATGTCGATTATTGAAACCATCAAAAGAGAGGGGCTATGTGGTGCCCAGGGCGTGGACTGGCGTCTGTCAGAGAAGGGTTTCTTGGTATTGGAATTCAGAAAGAGCGGAGAAGATCCTTATTGTCAGCAACGCTCCACTCCATCTTCCGGGTTTCAAATACCAGATTCTCATTTCAGAATCGGACTTTAAGCCTGATCGACTTCCGTCCTCCCAAGAGATCACTCAACTGATGAAGTCAGAAGAGTTCAGGAAAAGGAAGCCTCTCATCTGGGAGAAAGTCGATGGCCTTGAAAAGGACTTCTATCAGAGGTGGTTTGAACGTCACCGGATAGAAGGCCGTTTTGATTTTGAAAAAATCCTAACGACCCATTCAGCGAACCATGTGAACTTCCTTGAACCCAGATTTTTCGTCACCGAAGAGAATTTAAAAGTGCCCTACTCTATTTGCGATAGTCTTCATATCTGTTCCTCCTGCCTTGAGTTTTTCAACATCCTGGGAACCGAGTGGTTGGTTAAATACGTCGTCCCATGCATTGGTGCTGTTCAGTTTGCTCATCTTCCTCTAAACCAATATTTTCGAGTGGAAACGGAGGGCTTATGAGGATAAGGGTAACGGTTCTTTGTGAGAATACTATTGGCAAGCTGATTGGCTCGGGTGAACACGGATTCTCCGCCTTCATTGAGACGGAATCGGGGAATTATCTCTTTGATACGGGCAGTGGCCATCCCGTCGTGGCAAATAGCCTTGTCTTAAACCGAGACTTAAGGACCATTAAGAAAGTCTTTCTCAGCCATGGGCATTATGATCATACGGGTGGGCTACCTGAGGTACTAAAACTCAGGGGTGAAGTGGACGTCCACGGCCATCCGCAAGTCTTTTCGGATCGATTTCATGTCTTTAAAGAAAATGAGAAAGAAATAAGAAGGTTTGTAGGAATTCCCTTCAAAAAAAGGTACCTCGAGTCACTGGGTGCGAATTTCATCCTGCAAAAAGAATTTACAGAGGTGGCAAAAGCGATCTATTTAACCGGCGAGGTAGGAAGAAGGACACCTTTTGAAAAAGCCGATCCGAGACTTTTTAGCGAGATGGATGGAAAAATGGTTCAAGATATCTTCTTAGATGACCAATCCCTCATTCTTGATACCGAGAAAGGGCTCATCCTTATTCTCGGCTGTGCCCACTCAGGGATGATCAATATCATTAACCATCTCATCGATAAAACTAAAAAGCAAGGATTTTATGCCATCTTGGGAGGAACCCACCTGGATTTTTTAACCCCTGAGCAGCTGGAAGAATCGATTAAGTCACTTAAAAAGATGGAAATTAAAAAGATTGGGGCCTCCCATTGCACCGGAATGAGGGCAGCCTTCAGGCTCCATCAGGAATTTGGCGACCGGTTCTTCTACGGATACGTAGGAAGCACGCTGGAGATATAAAGGGAAGCTAATAAAAATCTGCCCCACTCACCACGTTTTATTTCACGTTTCCTCGCTACTCAGGAAAAAATCTAATAATGTCTTTATTTTCAATCAGTTAAGCATATATAAAAAAATTTAATTTTTTTCTTGACAACTTTACCAGTCGCAATTTATAATTACATTGTAGCTATATTA
>CAZFJD010000199.1:0-6601 GCA_964518775.1 uncultured Syntrophaceae bacterium | reverse complement strand
GAATATATCCTCTATGAGAAACGTGAAGGGCAACCCTTGCATTCTGCTCCACCAGTAAAATGGAAACCCCTGACTCGTTCATCTCTCGGACAATTCGAAAAATCTCTTGAATGATAAGAGGCGCCAAACCCATTGATGGCTCATCCATTAAGAGAAGCGTTGGCTTAGACATCAGACTCCTTCCGATGGCAAGCATTTGCTGCTCGCCACCGGAAAGAGTTGCCGATTTCTGCTTCTGCCTTTCTCTCAAAATTGGAAATATCCTCAACACTTCTTCTAAATCTGCTCCAACCTCTTCTTTAGGCCTCCGAGTGCTAAAACGGGTGTAAGCACCTAAGATCAAATTGTCCTTAACCGTCATAGGACCAAAGACCTGTCTGCCTTCTGGAACCAGAGAAATACCCAACCTAATGATCCACTCCGTATCGATTCGAGAGATATCCTTCCCTTGAAAGAAGATCTGACCGCTATAAATTGGGCAGAGGCCAACAATCGATTTGAGCAATGTCGATTTCCCAGCCCCATTGGCACCGATGATAGAGACGATCTCGCCCTTGTTGACCACCAGATTGACATCCACCAGAGCTGTATTGAGCCCGTATCTCGTACACAGATTCTTGATGCTCAAAATCCCGAAGGCAGCCACATCCGTTTCCTTCGCGGTGCAGGGGAATGTCATTCAATTAATTAAGAAGAACCCACTTCCTATTTTTCACTTCCACCATGATCAGATCTTTCGGATCGAGTCCCACATGGTCATCTTCTGTGATGTTGTAAATTCCCCAAATACCTTTTAAATTCCGAACCTTCACAATCTGATCTCGAATAGATGCAGAATCCTTTCCTCCCTGACGGATAGCTTGGACGATGATGCTCAGAGCATCTCGTGCACCCCCTACGTGCATATTCGATGTTCTGGTACCATATTTCTTTTCATATCTCTCTTTTATAGAAAGAATATATGATTTTAGAGGATCGCTATCAGGGAGTTGTTCCGGAGCAATGTATTTAGAGGCCGCTACCCGAACACCGTTGGCTGCATCTCCAGCCATATCTAAGAAGGTTTGATCACCTACACCATACCACAAATAAAGAGGAATTTTCATTCCCAATTGTTGATGGTTTTTGGCGATGATCGCTGCAGGTGGACCAACCACTGCACCCACGACGGCCTCTGCATCGGTGGCCCGGATCTTGGTCAGTTGGACAGACATATCCGTGTCTTTTTGTTCGTGCCGTTCATGGGCAACGATTTTGATTCCCATCTCCGGCGCCTGCTCAATGCAATGTTTGCTCACACTATCCCCCAAGGCGGTTGTGACCGATAGAATAGCAAGCTTAGTGATTCCTCGCTTCTTCATATCCGTGACATAACGCTCCATGGCTTTTCGATCCGTATAAGGTGTCTTGAAAACCCATTTTCGAATAGGTTCCACTGGAGGCGAACTACCACAGGTAGCAATGAGTGGAATTTCTGCCTTCTGTACCAGAGGAAGGACGGCCATAGTAGGACCAGTGAAATAGGATCCTATGATGGCTACCACCCCGTCATTATTGATCAACCTATTTACAGACAGTACAGCCTTGGATTCACTACTTTGATCATCATAGATGATCACCTCAATAGGCACCCCATTGACTCCTCCAGAGGTATTAATCTCTTCTTGATACATTAAAGCCGAGTTTCGGCCGGTTTCACCCATGACTGAACCTGGACCTGTAATGGGAAATACTGCCCCTATCTTCCAAACCTTCTGTTGAGCCTGAGCTGGAGTTCCAGGCTCGATCAATAATCCCATTATTAAAGCGATCGTAAAAATGTAAATTAACTTTTTCATGGCTACCTCCTTTTAAAATTCTTAAGAAAAGCGTTTTGACGAATAACCACTCTCTCAACCTTTTCATTAGCCGAACCCCACCACCTCCTTTCTTCATCAAATCGTAATAAAAAATCTACACCTCCTCTTTTCCGAGATAGGCCTCGATCACAGCTGGATGCCGCCGAACTTCATTCGGAGTTCCTTCCGCAATCTTTTTCCCAAAATTTAAAACCGTTATCCAATCGGATATATTAATCACCATCTTCACATCATGTTCAATCAGTAAAACCGTAATGCCTCGTTTCCTGCTTTGGTTGATCAAACCCATCATACCTAAAGTTTCGCGCTCGTTAAGACCTGCCGCCGGCTCATCCAGCAAGAGCAACTTAGGAGAGGTGGCGAGGGCTCTGCCCAATTCCAAAATCTTCTGCTCACCAAAGGGGAGCTCTACAGCCACCCTGTCCCGCTTCTCCTGAAGCCCAATAAACTCGAGGATCTCCATCGCCTTCTCTCGAATCCCCCTTTCTTCCTTCCTGACTTTACCCAAATATAAACCAGCTGAGAAGATGCCGCTGCTTGCTTTGGCATGAAAACCAGCCATTATGTTTTGTATGACCGTCATCCCACCAAAGAGCTCAAGTCTTTGGAAGGTTCTTGCCATGCCTAACTCGACGAGTTGATAGGGCTTGTAATCTTTGACGGAGTGACCCGCATAACGGATCTCCCCGGTGGTTGGGTGAATAAACCCAGAAATCATATTGAAGACCGTTGTCTTGCCAGCACCGTTGGGACCAATAATTGAATGAATCTCTCCCAATCGGACCTCAAAATCTAACTTGTCCACTGCTACGAGACCCCCAAAGTGCTTGGACAAGTTTTGAGTGCTGAGCAGAATATTGTTTCCAGCTGCCGAATAATGTCCAGATTGAATCATAGTACGTCAACCGAAAGTTTGATCTTATTCCTCAAAGGCCTCTTTACAAATCTAAGCCTCCCTAGTGCTTTACGACGAAGCGACGTAGGCTCTGACGGAGGCACCCGTACATCCCTTCAGGCATAAATACCAGTATTCCGATCAAAATGATTCCATAGATGAGGATGTCGAAATCCTTAAAAGCCATCAATAATTCGGGCAGGTAGGTCATCACTCCGGCTCCCCATACCGCTCCCCATATACTTCCCATGCCACCCACCACAATCATAATGATCAACAAGGTGGAAAAGTGCATATCGAAATTTTCTGGAGAGATAAAACTCATAAAATGGGCATAAACATTTCCAGCCAACGTACAAAATAATGTGCTCAATACAAATATCTTGATTCGGTATTGGACAACATTGATTCCAACTGAAAGTGCCCCTTCTTCACTGCCGAGAGGTTTGTATCGGAAAGAGAGCAAGGCCCTCCCTACCCGAGTATTGGCCAGGTTCAATGAAAAACAGAGGATCCCCAAGGCCAAAATCCAGGCCAAATAATAGTATTGTATCGGCTTTGTCAGAACGAGATTTCCAATCCCGAAGGGAGGTATTCCAGGAAGTCCAGAGGGTCCTCCAGTCAGAGAATCTATCTCTTTAAAACAGATGAACATCACTTCTCCTGCACAAAGGGTAGCCATCGCTAAATAATGACCCCGCAATCTTAATGTTGGGATCCCGATGGTCAAAGCAACCATAAAAGTCAAAACGATCCCCACGGCAACACCCAATAGAGGGGGTAGTCCAAATTTTACTGTGAGTATGCCGGAGCTATATGCACCAATCCCGAAAAAGCCTGCATGGGCCAAAGAAATTTGGCCGCTATAGCCTAAGAGAAGGCAAAGGCCAATGGCCATGGTGGTATTAATGCCAAAGAAAACAAGAATAGAGATATAGTAATTGTTCTTAACAAGGGAAGGGACGACAAAGATGATCACACTCAAAAGAATGACAACAATTAAGTCCTTTCGCCTCATCTCTCTACTCAGCGCCGATCCGGAATAAACCTGTCGGTTTAAAACAGAGAACAAGGATCAGGATGATCATGGAAATTGCATCTTTATAACCAGAGGAGATGAAACCAGCCCCAAAGGCTTCTGCGACGCCCAAAATCAACCCTCCTACGAGCGCTCCAGTTGGACTACCGATACCCCCCACCCCAGCGGCCACAAATCCCTTGATCCCGATCATGAGGCCTTGACCGTAAAACATCATAGAAATCGGAGCAATGATGACTCCTCCTAAGGCTCCCAGCGCACCACTCAAGATAAATGAGAAAGTCACCATCCTCTTCGCAGGTATTCCCATCAATCGAGCTACATCCCGGTTATAATTGCAAGCCAGCATGGCTTTTCCATAAATCGTCTTTGTAAAAAAGAAGGTCAGAATCCCAAAAAGAACAATGGCAATTCCAAAAATCCATAAGATCTGGGAAGTGATCACCGCTCCGAAGATCGAGATCGGTTTCTCGCCCGAGAATGCCGGTAATGCATAAGGATTCTTGCCCCATGCAAACATCGCAGCACCCCGTAGAAAAATGGCCACCCCGAAGGTAATAATGATCAAAGTCACGAACGATGCAGTGGCTACTGGTGATATTGCGAGCTTTTCTATTAATCCACCGATCAGAGCGACAATTAAGACAGCAGCCAAAAGGGATACGATCATTGGTAACTGAAGAATCTGGTTGAAGGTAATAGCCAGTAGCCCTCCTAACATCACAAACTCACCTTGAGCAAAATTAAATATCTCCGTCGCGCTGAAAATGATGTTGAACCCAAAGGCCACCATGGCATAAAGTATCCCATTGGTCAAACCTGTCAAAAGGAATTGCAAAATCATTGCACTATTCATGGTCATCTCGAAGAGAGGAAAAATGACTCTTCTCTTTTTTGGACTGAAGTATCAATTCGAATAAAGCTTCCGAATGAGAGCGCGGTCCACCTTTCCTGAACCGGTGACAGGAAGCCGGTCCACAATGACAATATGTTTAGGTCTCTTGTAGCTCGCCATTTTGCTTTTACAAATCTCAATCACCTCTTCTTCCTTGAGAGAAACTCCTGGCTTTCTGGCGACAACTGCTTTGACCACCTGCCCCCATTTCTCATCTGGAACTCCAAAGACCACCACATCCGCCACTTTTGGACTTGAAGAGATAGCTATTTCAATCTCTGCAGGGGAAATCTTTTCGGCACCAGATTTTATCATGTAATCGGATCGACCCACCATATAGAAGCGGCCCTTCTCGTCTCTCAGGGCCATATCACCTGTCCAAACCCAGCCATCTTTGAATGTCTCTTTTGTCTTCTCTGGATTCTCCCAATATCCAGGTGAAACGGTTCCACCCTTCACCACGATCTCACCAGGCTCACCGTCTGGAGCCTCGGTCGATTCATCCAACATAATTTTTGCATCGAGGTGGGTTGCAAGAGGACCCACACAATCTTTAATGGGCTCATCCCCTATTCTCTGATACATCACCCCATCTGTTGTCTCACTCATACCATACACATTGAGGGCATAAACTCCCTTCTCCATGAAGGCCTGCTGAATAATTGGATCGAGTGGCTCTCCCCCTACCATGATAAACCGAACCGATTTGAGTGAACTTTTGGCAAACCGATCTGAATTGACCATCATTTTGAGCATCGTGGGTGCCACAGCTAAACAGGTCACCCCTTCTTCGTCGATGATCTGGAGAGACTCATCGGCTTGAAATCTTCTCTCTAAAATAACACGACCCCCTACATGGAGCCCAGGTAGGGTCAAGGCATTAAGTCCAGCGACATGAAAGAGAGGGGCGGAAACCAAAACAATATCATCATAAGTCATGCCATAATCGATAATGCTGTCAATCGATTTAAAGAAGATGTTCAGATGGGTTTGAATAACTCCCTTCGGCTCTCCAACCGATCCACTCGTATAAATTAGGATTAAAGGCGATGATGGATCTCCTGCCTTGTGAGGGGGTTTCTTAGCGGCATAACAGGTAAGATCCATGGAACGGATATCGATGAATTCTTTAACGCCATCTGTATCCTTGATTATCCTATCACTAAACGTTTGGTCATAAAAAACAAGAGGGGATCGGGCATTCAGTATAACATTCTGAATTTCCTTTGGCGAGAGGCGGTAGTTAATGGGAACGAAGACACCATCAATCTTTGCGCACGCAAACATCAGGTCAAAATATTCGATCGTATTCATGAGGAGGGCGGATATAGTTTGCCCCTTTTTTAACCCATGATCCAAAAGGTATTCAGCACATTGATCTGATCTCTCCTTCAAATCTTGATAGGAATAACGAGAGCCATCTGCGACGTCCTGAATGGCTATCCTATCCGGATGGATCTGAGCTCTCTTATCGATCAGAAATCCCTGAGTCAAGGTATATAGGCTTTCTAAGTTCATTGAGCAGATCTCCTTTTCCGTGCATGCAAATAGCACCTGCTTAAAGTCTTACTCGTTTTGACGAAACGGAAAAGGCCTCAACAAGAATCGGTGGCATGGTTGAAATATCGATCCAACAGATCCAAGGTTCAAAAAGGTATTGAGGCTCTTGTAATATATGGACAGGAATTGAAGAAAGATTATTTCCGATAGAGAATAACTCCCACCTCTGATGCATCAGATACCGTATCGTTGCACTCATGATTCTGGTTGGGGTAGGTAGATTCCTACCCCTTTATTGAATAGATAACCCTCTTATTATTTTTTGTAATCCTCCCCTGCCCCTGTCTTAATCTTTTTATCCTTGAACTGTCTCAGGGCAATTTTCACCATCTCACCCTCACTCAAGAAGTAAT
>CAZFJD010000198.1:0-6610 GCA_964518775.1 uncultured Syntrophaceae bacterium | reverse complement strand
CTCCCCAATGGGAAGAGGGAATGGGAGAGGGAGTACGTTAATTTTTTCACATAAGTTATTATAATAACCTCTCGATGTCAAATTTTTTTTCTGAGATTTCTTAAGAGTCAAGAAATCTCTGATTACACCGATTAGGACCGATTACACAGATACGAAACGCAGTGAAAAATCATGAAAATCTCTGTAATCTTCTTTTGAAACCTGTTCCTGACAGGTTCAGGAATCTGTGTAATCAAGAGAGCTTGTAGTAGTTTTTGAAAGCTCTCTCAAAAAAATCTTGACAAATTGGGGGCGGTTCGGGTTAAATCAACAATTACGTGTCCGCTTTTCGTGACCGTGTCCCTGTCTACCGACAAACAGGCGAAGCGCACTCCGGCGTGGAGGCACGAGTCACGGACACGATAGAGAACGAGGAGGTTTATCTATGGCAACACCCGTAACAGTGCCTATGGTTGGAAAGATCGTTTCGGTGACGGTAAAGGTCGGAGATCGGGTAGAGGAGAATGATCAAGTTGCAGTGCTGGAAGCGATGAAAATGGAGATGCCCATCGTTGCACCCGCAGGTGGAGTGGTTAAGGAGGTTTGTGTATCGGCTGGTCAGGAGGTGGAGGCAGAGGCAACCATCGCGATTATCGAATAAACCCCGTTAGAAAGGTGGGGATTTGACTCCGCCTTTAATTAATAAGGAGCTGATGCTCTCCACTCACTCTCGAACACGGTAAATGCCGGGGCTTTCTAACAGGGTAAAAAGTGTTGGTGATTGTGAATAGCGAAATAGAAATTTGGGTGATCTCACCCATACCATTGCTATCTCATTTCTAAATTCCATCCTTTTCTGAGACCTTCCAATTGACAAAAGCGTTTTCCCTTGTGTACCATCAAGGCATATATCGAAATAACATTCGGATAAGATCCGGGGAAAATACGAGCTCAATTAGGAGTTCGGAGTAATTCACGAATCGCAAATCATCAATCACGACACGCGGAGTTAAGGATGAAACGAATTGGTATTATTGCTAAGAAGAACAAGCCAGAGGCCGTGGACATCACAAAAAACCTGGTGGAGTGGCTTCAACCCAAGAGGATCGAGGTCTATGTTGAACAAGAAATGGGACAAGTTTTTAAACCTCAGCCTTCTCGACCTCATTTGAGTGCTATCAAGAGAGAAGATATCCCGAATCGTGTGGAGATGATCATTGTCCTTGGGGGAGATGGGACCCTTCTCAGCGTGGCTCGCTTGGTGGGGGATCATGGAGTTCCCATTCTTGGAGTCAACTTAGGAGGGCTGGGTTTTCTGACAGAGATCACTCTGGAGGAATTGTATCGCGTCCTCGAAAGAGTGATCCAGGGCGATTTTGTCACAGACGAAAGGGTCGTCCTCGATGCCGCGGTGATTCGAAGAGGGGAAAGGCTGGCAGAGTTCACCGTCCTGAATGACGCAGTGATCAATAAGGGAGCCTTAGCAAGGATCATTGACCTTGAGACCACCATCAACGGCGAATACCTGACCACCTTTAAGTCAGACGGACTTATTATCTCGACGCCTACAGGGTCAACGGCCTATAACCTTTCTGCAGGAGGGCCGATCGTCTATCCATCGCTTCACTGCATCATCATCACGCCAATCTGTCCTCATACGTTAACCAATCGGCCGATCGTGATCCCTGACGACGTGGAGATTCGGGCGATTCTCAAAACAAAACAACAGGAAGTCATCCTTACACTGGATGGTCAACAAGGATTCTCTTTGGAATATGAGGACGTGGTGGGGGTGAGGAAGGCGGAGGGCCGAATCCTTCTAATCAAATCGCCCTATCGGCACTATTTTGAGGTGTTAAGAGAAAAGTTGAAGTGGGGAGAACGATAATGACGTGTCCGTGATCCGTGTCACGTGTCCGTTGAAACGGAACTTAAACACGGATACGGCTAACGGACACGGGGATAATGGACACGGTTCACGGACACGGACACGGTTATGCTTCAGGAACTTCGGATCAAAAATTTTGCGATCATCGATGAGTTGAACCTTTCCTTTTCGAAGGGCCTGAATATCCTAACGGGTGAGACAGGGGCAGGGAAGTCGATCATCCTTAATGCGGTGCACCTCCTTCTTGGGGACAAAGCGACAGAGGAGTTGATTCGAACATCGGAAGAGGAGGCGAGCATTGAGGCTCTTTTCGATATCTCTGGAAATCAGGAGGTTAAGGAGAGGGTGAAGGAGAAGGCTCAGAGGCTTCCTGGCAAAGGAGAGGAGGATTCGCTCCTGATCAGGCGCGTGATCTCACGATCCGGGAGGGGCAAGGCATTGATCAACGGGAATCTGGGGACCCTCGGGATGCTTTCAGAGATCGGAGAGGATCTCCTTAGCGTCTATGGACAACATGAACATCAATCTCTTCAGCGGGTCGAAACCCATGTTGATATTTTAGACGAATTTGGAGGGCTCCTTGGCCTCCGGGAGGAGTTTCAAAGAAATTTTCAGCAGTTTACTTCGTTGTCGGAAGAGGTTAAAAAGATTCGTGAGGAGAAGGAACGGAGGGCGAAGGAACGGGATCTGATGGCCTTTCAATCGAAGGAGATTGAAGCCTCGCGAATCCAGGTTGGAGGAGAAGAAGCCTTAAAGGAAGAGAAGCGCATACTCACTCATGCCCAGAAGTTGACCGCCTTCGCCGATGCGTCCGAAGAGGGGCTTTACGGAGAGAACGGTTCGGTGATTGAGAGAATTCAGTCTATTCTCAGTCAGGGACGAGAGATGGTCACAATTGACGCGTCCCTTTCTCAACCACTAAAAAATCTTGAAACTGCCCTGATCCAATTGGAAGAGATCGCTTTTGCCCTGAGGGATTATTCGAAACGGATCGAAGTCAATCCGATGAGACTTGAGGAGATTGAGGGTAGGTTAGAAGAGATCGACCGGTTGAAAAGGAAGTATGGCGCGACTGTGGAGGAAGTCCTTCTCTTTAAGAAAAAGGTCGATGATGCATTGAAATCCTTTACCTCCGACGAGGAGAAGCTTTCCCAATTAGAGAGTTCTCTGGAGCCCTTACGAAGAGAGGTTGTATCCCTGGCCAAGAGACTTTCCCACGAGAGGAAGCGGGTGGCATCTGAATTAAAAAGGTCTATCGAAAAGGAATTGGGTTCTTTAGGGATGAAGAAGACCACCTTCGAGGTCCATATGGAGGATCTGCCTCTGGGCCAAAAGGGGATCGATCGGGTCGAGTTTCTCATCTCTCCCAACGTTGGAGAGGAGGTGAGACCTCTGGCGAAAATTGCCTCTGGAGGTGAGCTCTCGCGAATCATGTTAGCCATAAAGAGAATTTTGGCAAAGGTCGGTGGAAGGCAGGTCCTCGTCTTCGATGAGGTGGATTCTGGGATTGGAGGAGCCATTGCAGAGGTGGTTGGCAGAAAGTTAAGAGAACTTTCAAGACATCATCAGGTGATTTGCGTGACCCATCTTCCTCAGATCGCCTGTTTTGCCGACATTCACCACTGTGTGAAGAAAGAGGTGAAGACGGGTCGAACGATCACTTTGGTGGATCGCTTGGAGAAGGAAGGTGTTCTGGATGAGATCGCGAGGATGTTAGGAGGGGTGAAGGTCACGGAGAAGACACGTGCCCATGCCAAAGAGATGATCGACAATGCCAAAAGACCGTAACCGTGTCCGACATCCGTGTCCGTCAGAATCTTTTTACGGACACGGGACACGCGACACGGACACGAAAGAAGTAGGGATGATCCGAAAAGCAAAACTGAAGGATGTGAAGGAGATTCAACGATTGATCAAACTCTATTCCAACCGAGGGGATATTCTTCCCCGCTCCCTGAGCGAACTCTATGACCATCTCCGAGATTTTTTTGTCTCCGTTCGGAATCGGAAGGTGGTGGGGATCTGTGCCCTCCACATCTGTTGGGACGATTTGGCGGAGATTCGATCTTTGGCTGTCGACGAGGAGGATCGAAACAGAGGGATAGGAGCTAAACTGGTCAAGGCATGCTTAGAGGAGTCGAGGCAATTAGGGGCGAAGAGGGTTTTTGCCCTGACCTATCAACCCGAATTTTTTGAAAAGTTAGGTTTTAAGAAAGTGGATAAGACCGTGCTCCCGCACAAAATTTGGACGGACTGCCTGAAGTGTGTCAAATTCCCTGACTGCGACGAAATCGCTGTGGTGAAAGAGCTGGACTAATTAATCGCGGAATTTAGAACGCGGAGTGCAGAACATTTAAGAAAATCGTTTTTAAAAAAAATTCCGCAATCCGCATTCCGAATTCCGCAATTTCTGTTATTTTTCTTCTCCCAACAGAATTCTCAGCACCGTATTGGCCTGGTGGTGTGCGGCGATTCCAACCCTCGGTGCCATCAAACCAACTCCAGGCTGAGCCGCTGTCTTGTGATCCCCAACGATGAAGATCCGCGAGGAGAATTGAATTGTCTTGATCTCGTTATTATCTCCATAACCTGCCACACCTGAGGCAGCGACAATATATTTATCTGGCATCTTCTCCGAGACCGCATTGATGAGCATGGCTTTTTCCTCAGCTTGATCGAAGGCTTCGACCACCACCGTGGCTTCCTTGAAAATTCTTTCTATATTATTTGGATCCAACCTCTCAAGGTGGGTGTGGACCTTCACGCATGGGTTGACCCGAGAGATATTTTCCTGAAGGGCCTCCACCTTAGGCATTCCTATCTGATGGACGAAATATTGTTGGCGGTTCAAGTTGGACGGTTCCACCACATCGAAATCGACCAAGATGAGCGTCCCTATGCCGATACGGGCGAGAGCGATCGCAAGGGTGGACCCGAGACCGCCCAACCCGGCGATTCCAACGACAGCGCTTTTGATTTTCTGATGAATGCCAGGGGTGTGTCTCGCCATCATCAATGATTCGAATTCTTCGAAAGAAGGAACTTCCCCCTTTTGGATGAAGACGATTTCATCTCCTTCTTTGAGAGAATGGTCTGAAGTGACTGGGAAGCCATTGTAGATGACCACTTCGGCATTGGGTTTAAACTGATTCTTGAGTTGTAGAACGGTGAGATGAGAAGAAACAGAGACCCTCTTTTCGTTTATTTTAATCTGGATCATAGAGGAGGTCTTTTCTTTCATGGTGATCAGATTAATGGATGGGCACTCTATTGTCAATAGCTTAGGTTTTAGTTGACCCTTCGACTGCGCCCAAGCCCTGCTCTGAAGAGCAGGGACAAAGGCGCGCTCAGGGTCAACCCTGAGCCCCTCGGCCTGAGCTCGGGTCGAAGGCAAGCTCCGCCATTTAGGCCGGAAGAGCCGAAGGGTTGACTTTTGAGGGTCTTGATGTTATGAAAACAGTTATTTCTTTGTTTATTCGTTAAGTTATCCGCATCATGTCGAAACCGATGACATCCTCTGGAAGACCTACCATTGCGGAGATCGATCTCAAATCGCTGGAGTTTAACTATCACCAACTTAAAAAGAGAATCCCCAAAGCAGTAAAAATCCTTGCTGTAGTGAAAGCCGATGCTTATGGTCATGGGGCAGTCCCGATCTCGCTCAAATTGGAGAGGCTGGGTGTGGCGTACCTGGGCGTCGCCATTTCAGACGAAGGTGTGGAGCTGAGGAAAGGTGGAGTGAGGGCTCCTATCCTTGTCTTAGGAGGAATATACGGAGGGGATGCGGACGAGGTCTTAAAATACGATCTCACTCCTGTGGTGTTTCAGAAAGAGTCTCTGAGGCTGCTGACAAAGGCAGCAGAACGACAGCAAAAGAAGGCAAGGGTTCACTTAAAGGTCGATACAGGGATGGGAAGGCTGGGCGTTCCACTGGATCTCTGGCCCAATTTTTTGGAAGAATTGAAGAGGTTTCCCGGAATCGAAATCGAAGGTCTCCTTTCACACTTCTCTATGACAGATGAAAAGGAGGAAGCCTTTACTGCAGGCCAATGGAGGGAATTCCAGGGAGCTGTGGCAACCGCAAAGGAGATGGGGATTCGCTCCAAGTATCTCCACATGGCGAGCAGCGCTATCCTCACTGCATTTCCTTCTTACTCAGGGAATCTGGTTCGGCCAGGCATCATCCTTTATGGCTCATACCCTTCTCCGACGTTAAAGAGCCTTATCCAACTTAAGCCCCTCATGACCCTCAAAACGGATATCCACTTTTTGAAATGGGTCCCCCCTGGAACAAGGATCAGTTACGGAGGAACATTTGAGACGAAGAGAGAGAGCCTCATCGCAACGCTACCCATTGGCTATGCAGATGGGTATAGTCGTCATCTCTCCAATTATGGTGAGGTGCTGATTCGAGGAAAGAGGGCACCGGTCGTGGGAAAGGTTTGTATGGACTTCATGATGGTGGACGTGACCGATATCCCCAATGTTTCTTTGGGAGATGAAGTGGTTTTAATGGGGAAACAAGGGAGGGATCAGATTACAGCCGAAGAGATCGCGGAGAAGATCAACTCCATCCCTTACGAAGTACTATGTTTGATTGGAAAGAGGGTGCCGAGGGTATATAAAGAATGAATTAAATGTCAAATGACAAAGTTCAAATTGTTTGTCTATAGAAATAGAGTCATTGAGTCATTCGTTATTAAGTCATTTAATAACCCAATGACCCAATAACTTAATGACTAA
>CAZFJD010000197.1:0-6681 GCA_964518775.1 uncultured Syntrophaceae bacterium | reverse complement strand
GCAGCGGAGAAGCTCCTGAGAGAGGGAAAGGCCTATCGCTGCTATTGCACGCCAGAGGAGTTGGAAGCAAAGCGCGAGGCTGCCCTCAGGGCCGAAATCAAGCCAAAATACGATCGGACCTGTCTTCACCGGAGGCCTCCCTATCCTGAAAGACCGTTTGCGATCCGTTTTCTCTCTCCGGATAAAGGGACGACAGTGGTGGAGGATCTGATTCAGGGAAGAGTGGAATTTGACAATGCGGAATTGGATGACCTCATCATCCTAAGGAGCGATGGGCTTCCCACTTACAATTTTTCAGTGGTCGCCGATGATGTCACAATGGCCATCACCCATGTCATACGGGGAAACGATCATCTGAACAATACTCCCCGCCAAATACAGATTTATCAAGCCCTGGGCTCCCCATTGCCCAAATTTGGTCATGTCTCAATGATTCTGGGTCCGGACAAGAAGAAGCTCTCCAAACGGCATGGAGCTCAATCGGTCATGGAGTATAAGAAGATGGGCTACCTTCCCGAGGCCGCGGTCAACTACCTTGTCCGTTTAGGGTGGTCTTACGGCGATCAAGAGGAGTTTACCCAGGAGGAGTTGATCGAGAAGTTCACCCTGGAGGCCGTTGGAAAGTCCGCAGCGGCCATCAATCCAGGAAAGCTTGACTGGCTTAATTCACAGTATATTAAGAAAATAGAGGTGGATGAGGTGGCGCGGAGGGTCCTGCCTTTTATTGAGGCGAAGGGGTATTCGGTCACCGATCTCAATCTCCTGAGGAAGGTTGTCCTCTCTCTCCGTGAAAGGGTGAAGACCTTAGTGGAGATGGCTGACCTTGCAGAATTTTACTTCCTCGAAGAGATTGCTTATGAGGAGAAGGCCGCTGAGAAATTTCTTGGTTCGGAGTCTCGACCGATCTTCGAGCAGATCATTGATCGTCTTTCGAAAGAGCCAGTGATCGATAAGGGAATGGCCCATCGTCTCATCCAACAATGCGCTGAGATGCGAGGAGAGCCTCTGGTGAAGGTTGCCCAACCTTTGAGGGTTGCCCTGACCGGTAAGACTGCCAGCCCTCCGATCGATGAGGTGATGGACGTACTGGGCAAGGCAACGGTAATCAAGAGACTCCAGAAGGCCATTGAATATATTGAGGGTCATACTGCGAAATAAAATGTCAAATTCCAAAGCTCAAATTTCAAATGAAATCCAAATGACAAAATTTTGGTCTAGGAAAACCGTTTTGGTATTTGGACATTTGACATTCCTTTGGCATTTGCCTGCCTGCGCCTGCCTGCCGGTAGGCAGGGTAGGCAGGAACTTTGACCCATTCGGCGGTGCCAAGCCCCGCTCAGGGTCAACCCTGAGCAAGCCCTGGCCTTCAGGCCGGAGAGTCGAAGGGTTGACATTTGGATTTAATAAGGGGATTCTATGAAACTTAAATCGCTTGAGGTGATCGGATTCAAATCGTTTGTGGATCGCCTCCATCTCTCCTTTCCCGATGGGATCACGACCATCGTTGGCCCCAATGGTTGCGGGAAATCGAATATCGTAGACGCTGTGCTCTGGGCCATTGGCGAACGGAGTGCAAAACACTTACGGGGAAAGTTGATGGAGGACGTCATCTTCAACGGGACAGACGGGAGAAAGCCTTTGGGGATGGCAGAGGTGAACCTGACCTTCTCCAATGAAGACGGATCCGCTCCAAAGGAGTATGAACAATATAGTGAAATCACCATCACCCGCAGGCTCTTCAGATCTGGAGAGAGTGAGTACCTCATCAACAAAGTGCCTTGCCGGCTGCGGGACATTACCGACCTCCTTTTGGATACCGGCATTGGAGTGAATGGCTACGCCATTGTGGAGCAGGGCCGGGTCGAATACCTCATTCATGCCAACCCTCAAGATCGTCGCTTCTTGATCGAGGAGGCCGCGGGCATCGCCAAATACAAGGAGAGAAAGAGGCTCGCCCTGATGAAGATGGAAGCGACGCAACAGAATCTTCTAAGGATTCAAGATATCATCGCTGAGGTGAAGCGACAGATTGTTTCCCTGGAACGACAGGTCAAGCGGGCAGAGGAATATAAAGCGATCCGGAGGGAGATCAAGGAGATCGAGCTCCGGTTTGCACTTCAGGAGTATGCTGAACTTTCGGAGAAAGGGGAGGCGACCAGGGGTTATCTCAAGGCCCTTCGGGAACGAGAAGTAGAGATTTCAGCCGAGACAGCGCACAAAGAGGCATTGATTGAGGAGTTGAAGCTGAAGGGCACGGAGGAGGAGGAGAAACTTCGTATCCTCCAGCAGGAGGGCTTTGAACTGGGTCAGAAGATTCAAAGAATGGAGAGTGAGGTTGAGTTCTTCAGAAGGGAGAGAGGAAATCTTCAAAGACAAGAGACCCAGATGACGGATGAGGTGAAAGAGGGGCTTCACACTTGGAGAGGAGCCCAGAGACAGCGAAGGAGGATTGAACAGGAGAAGAGGGAATTGGAGGAGGAACACCGTGAGAATGAAGAAATCCTGAAGGAATGGGAGACTCTTTTCAACGAATTTAGGGCAACCTACCAAGAGGTTTCAGAACAATTGGAGGCTGAGAAGGGGAGGTTGATCGAGACACTCACACGACTGACCTCTCTGAAAAATCGTCAATCCCATTGCGAAGAGAGGAAGGAGGATCTTCAGAAAAGGATTCGCTCCCACGAGAAAGAATCTGAAGAGCTGAGCAGTGGCATGGCTCGATTGGAAGAGAGCTTGTCGAGAATCAGTAAAGAAAGGGAACTGAATCTCTCCGTCCAGACCATCCTTCAGGAGGAGAAGGACCAGTGGGAGAGAGCATTGGAAGGATTAGAAGAGGTTTGGCGTCATAAAAAGACGGAGCGCTTAGAAATGGAGGAAGTGTTGAGGCAAGATCGCTCCCGTTTCCTCTCTCTTAAAGAGCTTCAAGAAAATTATGAGGGCTTTGAAAAGGGTGTGAAGTCCATTCTCCTCAGAAAGAGGGAGGAAGAGGAAAGGTGGGAACGCATTTTAGGAGTGGTGGCCGATATTTTCGAACCCGAACCGAAATATGAAGTTCCCTTAGAAGCGGTCTTAGGACAGCGATTGCAATACTTGATTGTTGAAGGCGAAAAGGAGGCCGTGGAGGCCATCGCCCTCCTCAAGAGAGGGTCTCTGGGCCGAGGGAGCTTCGTTCCCATTGGGGTGAAGGGAGATAGAAATCGTGATCGATCTTCTCCGGCAGGGGAGGGAAGAACACCTTTGTCCCTTCTCCAGTTTGTGAAGGTGAAAGAAGGCTTTGCTCCCCTCGCGGAATTTCTGATCGGGGATGTCGGCATCGTGGATCATTTGGAAGAAGCTCTCCGGTGGATAAAACAGGAGGAAGCCTTTGGAACCTTTGTCACACTGGAAGGGGAAGTGGTGGAGCGGTCCGGCATCCTTTCTGGTGGAAGTCTCGACCAAGGTCTTAGCATTTTGGAGAGGCGAAGGGAGATCAGAGAATTAGAGAAAAAGATTAGAGAGGAGGAAGACGCTTGCCGAAAGGCCTATGAAGAGGAGGAGCGTCTCCAACAGGAGATCGCTGAGAGAGAAGATCAGTTGGAGAAGAGGAGGAAGGAGATCCATGAGAAAGGGATTGAACTCCTCCATCAGGAAAGGGATTTGGAAGGATTGAGGAAGGAGCTTTCTCAATCCCAGCAGCAGATGGAAGTCCTCCAGTTTGAAGGAAAAGAACTGAGAGACGAGGAGTGGGATGTCGAGGAAGAGATGAAATCCGTCTTAGCCCAAATGGAGAGAGAGGAGACGCTGAAACAGGAGAGGGAGGAGGAACTCGAGTCATTGAAGAAGACGGTGGAGGAGGTGAGGGAAGGGACAGAAGAACTTGGAGGAAGGATCACGGAGAGGAAGGTCATCTCAGCATCCCTTGATGAGAAACGAAAAGGGATGGAAGGCCAGATCATCCACCTTTCCGAAAATCTGAAAACGCTGAAAGAGGTGATCTTGAAAAAGGTGGCGGGGATCAGGGAGTGTCGGAAAGAAGGCGCTTCCCTCCGAGAGAGAATTGATCGATGGGAAAGGGACTTAGAGGAGAACCTGAAAGCATACCGTCAAAAAGAAGAAACCCTTACGATGCAGAGAGAGAAAGTGGAAGGCCTGATTCATCAATGGAGAGAGGCAGAGGCTTCCTCCAAGTATCTGCGCCAAGAGCTCGAAGAGCTCCGGCAGAAGATCTATGAAGAAGAGATTCGGGCCTCAGAGATTCAATTGAAACTTTCTCATCTCCAGGAGTCGATGAGAGAGAAGTATGGTACCACCCTTGGCGTTGATCCCGCGGTAAGGGTAGGGGAGTTCCCACAGGAAGAGATGTCGAAGCGACTGGAAGAGTTAAGGATAGCCATGGAGGGATTTGGAGAGGTCAACCTCATGGCTTTGGAGGAGTATCAGGAGTTGAAGCAGCGCCACGATTTCCTGATGGAGCAACAGGCAGATCTTCACCACGCCCTCGATTCCCTGAAGAAGGCGATCCTCCGGATCAATCGGACGACGACGAAGCGATTTTTGGAGACCTTCCATCTGGTCAACGAGAAGTTCAAAGAGATTTTCACCCGGCTCTTCAAGGGTGGCCAGGCCAGCCTCATCCTTCTCGATGACCAGGATCCTTCCACGACAGGGATCGATATCATCGCCCAGCCCCCTGGAAAGAAACTGCAGAATATTGACCTCCTCTCCGGAGGGGAGAAGGCTTTGGTGGCCACGGCTTTGCTCTTTGGACTCTTCATGATCAAACCCACACCCTTCTGTTTGCTCGATGAGGTGGATGCACCCTTAGATGATGCAAACATCAATCGGTTCGTCGAGCTCGTCAAAGACTTTTCAAAAACTTCCCAGTTCCTCCTCATCACCCACAATAAGAGGACAATGGAGACGGCCAACACGCTTTACGGGATCACCATGGAGACTCCTGGGGTTTCGAAAGTGGTCTCAGTTCGACTCAATTAGAAGATGCCTGGTTGCAAATTCCATCTTGTCAAACGGATAAAGAAAGGATGAAGAATGAGACTAATTGTTGGAATTTCAGGGGCTACAGGCTCCATCTATGGCTTACGGCTTTTGGAAGTTCTTAAGGAGAAGAGGATCGAAACTCACCTGGTCATCACTTCGAACGCAAAAAAGATTATTCTCGAAGAGACATCACATTCGATCAAACAGTTTGAGAAGTTAGCCTCCTATGTCCATGAAAATGAAGATATCGGTGCTTCTATCTCGAGTGGCTCTTTCAAAACAGAAGGGATGGTGGTCATCCCGTGCTCCATGAAGAGCCTCTCCGCCATTGCCAATTCTTATAACGAAAACCTATTAGTTCGGGCGGCAGACGTGACCCTGAAAGAGAGGCGTCGACTGGTCTTAGTGGTCAGAGAAACTCCTCTCCACAAGGGTCATTTGAACCTGATGGCGAAAGCGGCCGAATTAGGGGCAACGATCCTACCGCCTATTCCTGCCTTCTATTTCCATCCGAAAACGATTGAGGATCTCATCAACCATACAGTAGGAAAAGTCCTCGACATCTTTGAGATCAACCACAACCTCTTTCCCCGATGGGGATCCGAGATCCCTACCCCGGAACATTGATAGTGATTTCAACATCTGTGTCTTAACTCGCCTTATTTTTATAGCCAAAATTTTTTGCTTGCAATAATTTTCAACAGGGGTAAAATAATAAAAAAATATTAGTAATCTCAGGTAAGTCATTATTATACCGCTGTTTTTTACGAATCTCCATCTTACCCCGCGAATAACCCGCGAACCTGTTCAACTTCTGTACTTGGGGAGGGAAAAGCGGGATCGTGAAATTTTTTACTTGCATTAATTTCTTAGATGCGTAGAATACAGTCAGGTAAAAGGGAGGAAGGAGGTGAGGATCTGTCGGCACTCAGGTGATAGGGGAGTTATTCGAAATGGTAACACTGAGAAAGGAGGGAAAAATTATGCGTAAGATACTTATCTTTGTAATGATTGTTGGGATGATTTGTGTAGGTTTGGCAGTGAGTGGACAAGCTCAGCCCATTAAGGTGGGGGCAGTCATTAATCTAACCGGTCCAGCCTCTACTTGGGGTCAGTTCCATGCTAAAGGCCATCGGGATTATATAAACTATATCAATGATATAAAAGGCGGGATTGCTGGTAGAAAGATCGATCTCGAGATCGTGGATCATGCTTATAAGGTCCCAGAGGGAGTTAAATTGGTAAAGAAGTTCTGTGAAGAGAAGAAAGACACGATCGCCACCTGGGATGCGGGAACTGGAATCTCCATTAAGCCGATTATCCAGGAATATAAGATACCCACCATAAACTACTCCACCTACCAAGGAATTCTCAAACCTCCTATCGCATACATGTATCTGCCCTTTGGGAGTTACATCTTAGATTCACACGCTGTCCTCGAGTATATCCGGACCATCCATAAAGGAAAGGATGCTCCCAAGGTAGGCCTTCTCACCTATAACAACGTTTATGGAAGGTCCATTCATGATCCGAGTAAGGAATACGCCCCCAAAAATAATATCAATATCGTAACGATTGAAGAATTTCCACCGGCAGCTGTCGATCTGACAACCGAGATGCTCCGTCTGAAAGAGAAAAGGGCAGAATATGTCTTCATGCAGATTCTCCCCGCTGCAATTATCATGGCCCTCAAAGCTGCCGATA
>CAZFJD010000196.1:0-6730 GCA_964518775.1 uncultured Syntrophaceae bacterium | reverse complement strand
GGAGGTCCGCCAGGCGACCTCTTTGTTTTTCTTTATGTGGAACCCCATGATTTCTTCTCCAGAGATGGGGACGACATTATCTGCCGGATACCGATTAGTTTTACTCAGGCCGCATTGGGAGCCGAACTCAATGTGCCGACTCTGAACGGCGAAAAGAGGCTGACCATCCCCAAAGGCACAGAAGCGGGTGAAATTTTCAGACTAAGAGGAGAAGGTTTCCCAAGACTAAGGGGATATGGCAGAGGGGACCAAGTGGTTCAAGTCATTGTCAAGACGCCTAAGAACCTTACGAAACGTCAGGAAGAGATCCTGCGAGAATTTGAGGAAATCAGCCTAAAAAGGGAAAAAGAGGGGGAAGGTTGGAAGAAGTTCTTCAGAGTCGATAAGTGAAGGCAAAGTTAACATAATATATCTTATCAGACACTTTATATGCCACAAAACATAACCGGCATTATCCTCTCCGGCGGCAAGAGCAGCCGCATGGGTGAAAACAAGGCGTTCATTGAAGTCGATGGTACCCCTATTATCCGAAGAATTCATACCTTGTTTGAAAGATTATTCAACGAAATCATTATTGTCACAGACGAAAAGGAGTCCTTTTCAGATTTGGAAGCAAAGATTTATGATGATCTGATTCCCAATCGAGGTGTCCTGGGCGGACTTTACACGGGGCTCTTTTTTTCCTCTTTTCGGTTTTCTTTCTGCGTAGCGTGCGACATGCCTTTCCTGAATGAATCTCTTGTCAGATATTTGGTTCAAGGAATTGAGGATTATGATGTCCTCGTTCCGAAGACAAAGGACGGTCTGCAGCCTTTGCACGCGATATACTCAAAGAATTGTTTGAAGGCGATCAGCAAGGTGATTGAGGATGGAAAGTATAAGGTCCTCGATTTCTATCCGATGGTAAGGGTTAAGATTGTCGACGAGCGTGATTTCCTTTCATTGGATCCGATGAGGGAATCTTTTATCAATGTGAATACGCGCGAAGAGTTAAGTTTGATTCGAAAGAGAAAGCAATTCTCCTAAGATGGGAAAGAGGATCATTTTTTTCTCTGTATTCACGGTCTTGATGGGCGGCATTCTGTCCGTTTCAGAAATGTATTCAAAAAACATCACTGAAGAGGATCAGTTAATACTGGTGGCGATTGGTGCCTATAACGATGGCTTCTATGATATCGCTGAAAAACAATTCTCACAATTTGTAAGGGATTATCCGAATCATGGGAGGGTATACGATGTATGTTACCTCTTGGGGAAAACCTTCTTGAACAATGGCAAACTGAAAGAAGCGAGAAAGGTTTTCTTGAAAATTATCCATGAAAGTAAGAATTTCGAACAGATGGACTACACTTTCTTTTGGGCGGGAGTCATCGAAATGAAGTTAGGTAATGGAGGGGAAGCCCAAAGACTCCTGCTTTCCACGATCAACAAATTCCCAAAATTTGAATGGATCGATCACACCTACTTCTTATTGGGACTCCTTGACTTCGGATCCAATAGACCGATCCAAGCCGAATCGTCTTTCAAAAAGGTTTCTCTTCTATCGAAGAATAACCCGTTGATTCGATCTTCTTGGTTCTGGCTCGGGATCCTCTCTTATAAACAGAAAAATTACGAAGCTGCGGCCAATTATTTCAAGGCGGTATGGGAGCAACCTAAAAGTGTTCCCCAGGAATATTTAAGGCACGCCTTATTCTGGCTCGGAGAGTCACAGTTAAAATTGGCCAGATTTCACGATGCCAAGCAAAATTACAGGACATTTCATGAACGCTTCAAAAACGATCCCCTGATCCCAGAGGTCTATTGGAGGCTGGGTTTTTGTGAATATCGCTTGGGCAATACCAAGGATTCGATCGAAATCCTACAAACTTTTAGAAAAGAGAGCAAAGATTCCTCATTGGTTCCGTATACCCACTATTTGCTGGGGGAAATATACTTGATCCATGGGGATTACGCTTCTTCCCTAAAAGAACTGAATATGGTTCTTAATCAGCCCAAGGGGAATGCTCTATCGGGGATCACTGCCCTCGCCCTCTTTTGGAACCATGTCCATTTAGGGGATACGGAGGGCGCGAATCGGATCTTTCAGAGGCTTCAAAAATTAAGCCATTTTGAGGATGAAAAAACATTTATCCAGTGGTTAATTGCACAGATGATCTCTTCTGAAGGAAGAATCAGCGACTCCCTTCCCTATTATTTTAACGTTCTCAACACCCGTTTTAGAGAGAGGGCTCTCTTCCAAATTGGGAAGGGATATTTTTTCGAAGGCAAATTTAGAGAAGCGATTACCAACTTGGATATTCTATTGCTCGAATTCCCAAATTCCAAGTGCGTGGAAGAAGCTCTATTTCTAAAGGGAGAATGCCTGAGCAGGCTTGGGAATTTGGACCAGGCCTTGGAGGCTTATGAGCTCATCCTCAAACAAGACAGAAATGATCTGTGGCAGCTCTTTGCGCTCATGCAAGTTGGAACCATCTATTCTTACCGCGACGAGCCTGAGAGGGTTGAGATGGCGTTCAAGAGAGTCCTGCGTGACTTTCCCCGTCACCCTTTGTTCCATCATGCAGCATTTCAGTTGGGAAATCTATACTTTAGGCGGAAGAATATTGTGGAAGCCATCTCTTATTATTCTATGGTTGTCAGCGGGAATATCTTGGAGTTGTTGGGTGAGGCCTCCTTCGCCTTGGGCGAGATTTTTTATCAGCAAGGTCATTATGACAAGGCGCTCAATAGTTTCCAAACCGCCATCGGCCATTTAAGAGAAACGTCGCCGTGCTTCTTCTTGACCCAACTGGAGATCGGGAACCTCCAAAGGAGGAGAGGAAAATATGAGGAGGCGAAAAAATCCTATAAGATCGTCCTCGACCATGCGAAAGACGAGGAAATTAGAAAGGCGGCTAAGGAACTCTTGAGCTATACGGAATCAAAATGAATTCACGCACCTTGGGGATGGAACTGAACGTCCTGGTCATTGAAAAAATGGAGGCGCAAGATTTAGATGAAGTCCTGGAGATTGAATGCTCATCGTCTCTGAGCCCTTGGTCGAAAAAGATGTTCGTCGAGGAGATGGAAAACCCATTGGCTCATTGTTTTGTGATTCGAATGAGAGAGAGGCCAGGACACTCCGTGATAGGTTTCATATGCTTTCGGACCATCGGGGATGAATCTGAACTTCTCAATATTTGCGTTCATCCTCAGTATCGACAAATGGGCATTGGCCGAAGGTTGATGGAGTTTTACTTAGGGTTTTGTAGAAAAAAGAGGATCAAAAGGTTTTATCTCGAAGTCAATGCCTCCAATGAGTCTGCGGTTCATCTGTATCAATTATTCTCTTATCAGTCGTCAGGAGTGAGAAAGAAATTTTATCAAGGGAAATTTGACGCCCTTCTGATGGCGAGAAAAGCCTGAACCTTCCATGGCCTTCCAAACCGACGGCGTTGTTGTAAAGAATGAAAGAGTAAAATCCGTCTATTTCCTCTTAACCGTTCACTGCCCACCGATTGCCAACGAAATCAAAAGCGGTCAATTCGTGATGCTCAAGGTCTCGGAGGATCACTCTCCTCTCTTGAGACGGCCCTTCAGTGTCTATAAAAGCTACCCAGTCAGCCATCCCGACAAAGGGCGAAGGGGATGTTTGCTCCTCCTCTATAAAAAGGTGGGTAAGGGAACCGAGAAGATGACAAAACTCAGGAAAGGGCAAACATTGGACCTCATCGGTCCTCTTGGTAATGGTTTTTCCATGCCCCCCCTCCCCTCTTCCAAGAATATCGTCTTACTCGGCGGAGGGGTGGGGATCGTTTCGCTCTATTCTTTGGCGGAGATGTCCCGGCCGGAAAGATTGTTTATTTTTATCGGCGGAAAGACAGAGGACGATATCCTGTGCGAGGAGGACTTTAGGAAACTGGGGGCTTCCAAGATCTTCATCGCAACAGAAGATGGAAGCCTCGGGTATAAAGGGACCGTCATCGATCTCTTCTTATCTCAAGGCAGTCGATCGAAAGGAAGTAACTCTTATCATCTTTATGCCTGCGGTCCAATCGAAATGTTAAGAGAGCTGGCAAGGACGGTCAAATCCAAAGAGGTGGTCTGTCAGGTCTCCCTTGAAACACGAATGGCATGTGGTTTTGGAGCGTGTTGGGGATGTGTCATCAAAACAACTGATCCTCAAGCGCCCTATCAGCGGGTGTGCAAAGAGGGTCCTGTCTTCAACCTTAAAGAGATTGTCTGGGAGTCATCGTGAGTTCTCAAGGCCCGGATCTATCTGTCAACATTGGAAAGATCAGGTTGAAAAATCCGGTGATCGTTGCCTCTGGCACATTCGGTTTTGGTGAGGAATACGAGGATTTCTTCGACCTAAACGAACTGGGGGCGATCATTTCAAAAGGCATCTCCTTAGAACCCATGATGGGAAATCCTCCCCCCCGGGTCTTTGAAACGGAGGGAGGAATGATCAACTCCATCGGACTACAGAATCCCGGCTTCGACGATTTCATAAGGAATAAATTGCCTTACTATCAACCTATCAAGACCCACTTGATCATCAACTTTTTTGGAAATACCCAGAGGGAATATGTTGAATTGGCAAAACGTTTTGATGAAGTCCCTGGCATCTCAGGCCTTGAGATGAATGTCTCGTGCCCCAATGTAAAACAGGGAGGGATCGTCTTCGGGTCGGATCCCCAAATGGCTCACCGCCTCGTCCGCGAAGTGAGAAAAGCGACGAAATTGACCCTGATCGTAAAACTATCCCCCAACGTGACGGATATTGCAGGGATCGCTAAGAGTGTGGAGGAAGGAGGTGCTGATGCAGTCTCTCTCATCAATACCTTCAGGGCCATCGCGGTCAATATCCATTCGAAGAAAGCAGAATTGGGAAATATTGTTGGAGGCCTCTCGGGACCCTGCATTAAACCCATTGCATTGAGAATGGTTTGGGAGACAAGTCGCAGGGTGAAAATTCCCGTGGTCGGCATGGGAGGCATCATGAAGGCAGAGGACGCAATCGAATTTATTCTGGTTGGCGCATCGGCAGTTCAGATCGGAACGGCCAATTTAGTCAATCCACGGGCGCCGATAGAAGTGATCAATGGAATAAGGAGGTACCTCGTCCGCAACAAGATGAAGAATATTCGGAAGTTAACTGGCCTCTTTAAGGCTTAGCAGACCTCATGAAATCTGATCTTTATAGATCTTTGGTGAAATGAAAATCAGCAGGTCCTTCGTTTCATTCGCCTTCGACTCTTTCTTAAACAGCCAGCCCAATACTGGAATCTTACTGAAAAGGGGAACGCCTGCCGTTGCTTGATCTTTTTTAATCGTATAGATTCCGGCAATGACAACAATTCCATTATCCTTGACCAAAACCTCAGTGACGGCCTCCTTCTTATCGATGCTCGGGGTCCCCTGTGTACTTTGATAGGCCCTACTGGGTTCATCTTTCTTGACCTTAATGTTCATTCTGATGTGCCCATCGCTCGTCACATGAGGCGTGACCGTCAACTTCAGGTTTGCTTCAATAAAATCCTCTGTGATGGTCCCTTCGGTCGTCTGCTTTGAATATGGAATCCTCAGTCCCTGTTCGACCGATGCCTCCTTATTGTCGAGCGTTGCAATCTTAGGACTGGAGATCACTTTCACATCTCCCTTATTTTCGAAAGCCGAGATGGCCACATCCAAATTTTTTAATCCGTAATCGGAGGTAAAAAGAAATTCAAGGATACTGCTGCCAGCTCCTGCAGGCAGGTCGACCATTTTTCGAGTACTCACACTCGTGACCCCAATAGGGCTTCTCAAACTACTCGTGCCTCCCGTCCCGCCCCCTACAGAGAGCTCCTTTCCCTTATCCGGTCCCTCGTGGGCCAAAAACCCCCATGAGATACCCAACTCTCTTTGAAAATTCAGGGTGGCTTCAACAATCCTTGCCTCGATCAAGACTTGCGGTGTTCTCGTGTCCAACGATTTAACCAGGTTTCTTGCAGCAAGAATGTTTCGAGCAATATCCTTAACGATCAAGATATTGGTCCGCTCATCTATTTTTACATCTCCCCGATCGCTCAAAATCCCTTTGACTTGTGGCTGAATCTCCTTGACTGTAGCATAGTTGACAGGTATGAGCTCGGTCACGAGATCCTCCAACTTTTCTTTGGCCCTTTTCGACTCCAGCTCTGTCTGAATCTCCTTCTTGATGGAGTCGAGCGGTGCGATCCGGATGACGTTTCCGACCTTTGTCATTCCGAGCGATCTGGTCTGCAAAATGACATCCAACGCCTGGTCCCAAGGAACATCCACCAATCTCATCGTGATCTTTCCTGTGACATCATCTCCTGCGATGATATTGAAGTTACTGACCTCCGCAATGAGTCGAAGAATGTTCTTGATCTCCGCATCCTTGAAATCGAGAGACAATTTTCTTCCCGTATAAACCTTTTCTGCAAGGGCTTCTTCAGTGACCTTCTTCTCTTCCTCCGCCTTCTTGATCACTTGGGGTTGGGGAGGGCGCTTCTCTTCGACGGGAGGCAACACCTTCTCTGCTATTTTCTCTTTTGGAACAGGTGCCTCTTCTACCCTCTTCGGCTCTTCCTTTTTGGCCTCTACTGGGACTTCCTCTTTTTTGGGCTCTACTGGGACTTCTTCCTTTTTGGGCTCAGGAGGAACTTCAATTTTGGCTTCGATCTTTTTCGGTTTCTCCACATCGATGAAAAGCATCTTTCCTTCCTGAACCGTTTCAAAT
>CAZFJD010000195.1:0-6859 GCA_964518775.1 uncultured Syntrophaceae bacterium | reverse complement strand
CCGGATGGAGAAATTCGTTTGAAAGAAGGGTCTTATGTCAAAGAGGCCAAGAAGCTTCAGTTAGAGTTTAAACCCGACCCGGGCGATGATAAGTATATTCTGGAGGAATCTGGATTTAAGATCGAGAAGAAGACGATTCCTGGAGAAAAACCCCAACCTAAGAAACCCAAAGGCTTTCTGTAAAAAAGCCCCCTTCAAACTTTTAAAAGTTTCGGTACTTATTCGTGACGGGCAGTCTTCGGTCTTTTCCTAAGGCCCGGTGGGTAATCTTTACACCTGGGGGGCTTTGTCTTCTTTTATACTCATTCCGATCAACCATCTGGATCACTTCTTTTATGAGACTCTCTTTAAAGCCCATCTTTGCAATATCTTCAAGTCCTTTGTCTTCCTCGACGTAAGCTTGGAGAATGGGATCAAGGACAGGGTAGGGCGGAAGGGAATCCTCATCCTTTTGATTCAGCCTCAATTCCGCGGATGGAGGCTTAGAAAAGACGTTCTTGGGGATTATAGCTTTTCCTTCTCTCTTATTTCTGAATTTCGCTAATTCATAAACCAAAGTCTTCGGAACATCCTTGAGAACTGCATACCCCCCTGCCATGTCTCCATAAAGTGTGCAATAACCCACACTCATCTCACTTTTATTCCCAGTGGTCAGGACAAGCCAACCAAATTTATTGGAGAGAGCCATGAGGATGTTTCCCCGAATACGCGCCTGAATATTCTCCTCTGCCACGCCAGGTCTCAACCCTTTGAAATGGTAGGAGAGGGTTTTTAGATAAGCTTGAAATATTTCTGTGATTGGAATCTTGATGAGACGAATGCCGAGGTTCTTTGCCAGAAGTTCGGAATCCTCTATGGATCCCCTCGAGGAATATTGAGAGGGCATGGTCACGCCGACCACTCCTTTCCTCCCCAATGCATCTACAGCGATGGTTGCGGTCAGGGCAGAATCAATGCCTCCGCTTAGACCGATTAAGACCCTTTGGAATCCATTTTTTCGAATATAGTCTCCCGTGCCAAGGACAAGGGCTGAGTAAATTTCAGAAAGCCGATCCAGAGGCTTAATCTCCATTTTCGGAATGGGAGGCCTTTTTTTCGTCAAGCGGCTTTGATCCGGGAGCTCAATCTTTCTCAGGGTTTTTTCTTCATTAGTTGATTTTTCCTTCCTGATTCGAGGATCATGTAGGCGCATTCGAAAGACTGCTTCCATATCAAGATCAGCAAGGACCAGATCCTCCTCAAATTGTTTTCCTCTGACGATTAAATCCCCTCTTTGATCAAAGATCATGCTTCCTCCATCGAAGACCAGCTCATCCTGTCCACCGATAAGGTTACAATAGGCGACGATTGCCAAATTATCTGATGCGCGCGTCGAGATCATCTTCTCTCGAAAGGAAACCTTTCCCATATGGTAGGGCGAAGAGGAGATGTTAACAATCAGCTCCGCCCCACCGTAAAGGGCTTGTGTTCGGATGGGGTCTCCAGGATACCAGAGGTCTTCACAGATGCTCACGCCGATAGGTGTTGATTTGAGGGTGAAGATGAAATTCTCCTTTCCAACCTGAAAATATCGATCCTCATCAAAAACCCCGTAGTTTGGGAGAAAGGTTTTGCAATACGCATCGACCATCTTCCCATTGTGGAGAAGGGCAGCAGAATTAAAAATATCTCCATCCTTGCTCACAAAACCGACGATCGCAGTAATAGATGAAGTGAATTTAGCAATTGCCTTGACGGCCCTTAAATTCGCCTCGATAAACTTTGGCATGAGAAGAAGGTCTTCTGGAGGGTAACCAGTCACTGCCATCTCCGGGAAGACCAGAAGGTCTGCCCTCATCTTCTTCCCTCGTTCGATGTATTCTAAGATCTTCCTCGTATTTCCCTCGATGTCACCGACCGTGGTATTGATCTGACAAAGACCGATTCTCAGTGTTCGCATCTTACCTCCGCAAAGTGCAAAGCGCCTGCCTACCGCAGGCAGGCATCGCGCAAAGCGTAGCGTTTAATGTTCAAAGCTAATTCTACTCTTTTGGTTTTCAGCTTTCAACTTCCAGCTTTGAGCTTCATTCCTCTTCAGAAACCATTACCTCTTTTTTAATGTGATATCGATCCATTTTGCCCCGCAGGGTACTTCGGTTGATCCCAAGAAGCTGAGCAGCCTGGACCTGATTTCCCTTTGTCTTTTGAAGGGCACGAAGGATGAATCCCCTTTCTATCGTCGAGATTATGTCCTCTTGTTGGATAGAAGGTCCTTTGGAGAGTTCCTCGAAGAGGGTGTCGAGAAGATCCTCAATTCCGGGATAACCCTCTGAAGCCTTACCGAAGGAGGCTTCCCATCCCTTTTCAAGAAAGAGCTGGTCCTCAAGAATCCATTCCCCCTGGCATAGGACGGTCGCCCTTTTCAGAACATTCTCCAGTTGACGAACGTTTCCCGGCCATCCATAGGTGGTAATCTTCCCCATTGCTGCTGGGGTGATGCCGACAATCTTTTTCTTCAACTCTCGATTGAACTTTCTTAAAAAATAAGAGACAAGATCAGGAATATCCTCTTTCCTTTCTCGTAAAGGGGGGATCTGAATGGAGACGACATTGAGCCGATAATAGAGATCTTGCCGAAACTTACCGGTGGAGATTGCCTCTTCCAAATCTTTATTGGTGGCGACGACGAATCGGAGATCCACCTTAATGGTTTCGAACCCTCCCAGCCTTTCAAAAGTTCGATCCTGAAGAACCCTTAGCAACTTGGCTTGGGTGGAGGAGGACATGTCTCCGATCTCATCCAAGAAGATTGTCCCCCCTTGGCACTGCTCAAGCTTCCCAATGCGGCGAGAGGTGGCGCCAGTGAAAGTGCCTTTCTCATGACCGAAGAGTTCGCTTTCAAGAAGGGTATCCGGTATGGCTGCACAATTGACAGGAAGAAAGGGTTGGTTTGCGCGGAGGCTGTGATGGTAGATCGCCCTCGCAAGCAGTTCCTTGCCTGTTCCGCTTTCACCTCTGAGGAGGACGGTTACGTCACTTGGTGCAACTTGACCGATGATCTTATAGATCTCTTGCATCTTGCCAGAAGACCCGATGATCTGCTCCCCATCTCCCTCCCCAGCCTCCACGGACGCATAGGTGACTTGCTGCTTCATCAGCTTTCGCAAAGAGAGGGCCTTCTCGATTAACCCCTTCATCTGAGGAATGGGGAAAGGCTTTAGGATATAGTCGAAAGCCCCGTACTTCATTGCCTCGATGGCTGTCTCGGTCGTCCCGTACGCGGTCATGATGATCACTAATGATTTGGGATCGATCGACCTCATCTCCTTCAAGACATCGATTCCGTTTCGGCCGGGCATCCTGATGTCCATGATGACGAGGTCAGGACGGTTTTCCTTAAATTGATGCAATGCCTCCTCGCCATTCTGGGCGGTCGGAATGGAGAAGTCGGCCTCCATCATCCGTTTCAAGGAGTACCGGATCGATTTATCATCATCGACGATCAAAATGGTCTGCATCTTCTTATCCTTGGTCTATTGGAAGGTGGACGGTAAAGATCGTTCCCTTATTGGGGTGGCTCATTACCTCGATCTTCCCGTGATGCTGATCAATGATCCGATGGGCAATGGAGAGGCCAAGCCCCATTCCTCCTTCTTTGGTAGAAAAGAATGGGTCGAAGAGTTTATCTACATCCTCTGGAGGAATACCGACTCCAGAATCTTGAATGGAGAGTCGGATCCATTGCCCATCCTTGGAGACCTCTCCTCCCAATCTTAATTGACCTCCGTCTGGCATCGCCTGGATCGCATTCATCAATAGGTTGAGGATCACCTGTTTCATCTGTTCATTATCGATGGTGATGAGGGGTACTGATCGAAAGTCTTTTTCGACGGAGATCCGGAGTTTTTCCATCTGGGGTCTGAGAAGTTGAAGGGTCTCTTCAAAGATAGTGGTGATCTCAGCTCTTTCTAAGTGGGGTGGTGCGGGTTTGGCGAATCGGAGAAATTGGTCAACGATCTCATTGATCCGATGGATCTCTTCCTCAATCACTTTGAAGTCCTCCCGACACGGATCTCCTGAAGAGAGGTTCTGCCTTAAGGAGTGGATGAGGATGTTGATGCTGGTCATCGGATTTCGAATCTCATGAGCGATGCCTGCAGCCAACTGTCCTAAGGCTGCCAGTTTCTCCGATCGGATCAACTGAGCCTCTGCCTTTCTGAGATCGGCGGTCGTCTGCTTGATCCTCTCCTCCATCTGTTGGCTGAAGGCCTTAAGCTCTTGATACATCAAGGCATGATGGATGGCGAAGCCAGCCTGCTGTGCAAAAGTCATCATTGATTCGAGGGTCTCCTTCGAGATGGTCTTGCCAGGTTCCACATGATCTGCTGCTACCACGCCCAGGGCCTTTTCTTTGGTGAGGAGAGGAATGACCACTAAGGAGTGGAGGTTAAATTTTTCTTTCAAGAGAGAATTGACCCTCGGATCTTCACTTGCATCCGGAACGACAAAAGGCCGTTTCTCAAGAATTGATCGAGCCACAATGCTATCGGCCGGATCTAAAGGGAGGACGACCCCCCTAATCATCTCTCCATCGACTCCCACTGCCATTTTGCATTGAAGGACATTTCTCTTCTCATCCACCAGATAGAGGCGAGCTCGGTCAAACCCGATATTTTTTGTCACTCCCTCCAACACGAGCCTCAGGATCTCATCGATATCTAATGTTTCCATGAGGCCGGCATTTTCGATGCAGATCGCAGCCTGATTGGCCACCG
Source organism: uncultured Syntrophaceae bacterium (assembly GCA_964518775.1). Classification (GTDB taxonomy): domain Bacteria; phylum Desulfobacterota; class BSN033; order BSN033; family UBA1163; genus JACAEX01. The sequence continues at coordinate 2,105 of CAZFJD010000195.1, read as the reverse complement.
TGGTAAGCATCTCCTCTTCGGTCTTTGAAAAGGCATGAGGATAGGAGGTATAACAGTTGATCACTCCGATCACCCGGTTCTTAATGCACATGGGCACACTCAGCATGGAGACAAGCCCCTCCTTCTTGGCCAAATCCTTCTCTTTATAGCGGGAGTCTTTGAGGACGTCGAGGATCGCCATGGGTCGGTTGTGAAGTGCTACATGGCCGACCACCCCTTCTCCCATCCCAAGGGTTCTCTCCTTTAAGTATTCTTCACTAAGACTCTGCGTAGCCTTCAATTTCAGCCTATGATCCTTCTCGTCAAAAATCCAGAGGGAGCAGATCTTTGAGTCCATGACATTGGCCGTGACCGTAACGATCAGCCGAAGCACGTCTTCAAGATAGAGACCAGAGGCAATCGCTTTGCTGATCTCCAGCAAGGCATTGATCTCTCTGGCATCAGGATTTCGGCCTGGTTGTGGCAGATGCTCCTTTTCTTTTGCTATCATATATAAAAACGTCTGATTTTCAAAATAAAAAGGGGATACCTTAACCTCCTGGTATCCCCCTTAGCACACTGAAAATGGTATTTACATTACCCAAGGATTTCGTCGACTGCTTCTCGATCGGCATCCATCACATAGGAAATACCGGAAACTTCTGCGGCCTCACGGGTCAAGGCACAGAGATCATCTCTCCCAATGTACCTCAATCTAAATTTTCTCGCTCCTGCCATCAACTGCTGAAGGCCTGCATTGAGCCGATCGAAGTAGGTGACCATCCCAATCGCTCCTGATGGAATGCGCTCGAAATCCTTGCCATATCGCTCTCTCAGCTTAGCGGCTAAGATGAAGATGTGGTCGATGTCCGTTCCATATTTGGCAATGTCGGAGGGGAGCTTTCCCTTTTTAATCATCTCACCGATTGTATTTCCTACCATGGCCGCAGTCATTGAAGCCCGACCAAGGCAGATGGCTTTGATATAGGGTGCAGCGAGTGCGATTGCTTTGAAGATATGGTCCTCCAAGGATAGGCCACCAGCCATGGCACAGGAGGGAATGAAGGCCCCTTTCTGATCCAGGCGTTTCAGAAATTGGTAAAGGAGGCTTTCCAAATGGACTGTGGGGACTCCCCATTCGTTCATCATGCGCCAAGGGCTCATGCCTGTTCCGCCTCCGGCACCATCCACGGTGAGAAGATCGATCTTAGCCTCCGAGGCATACTTGACGGCCCGAGCCAAATCAGCAGGTCGATAAGCTCCTGTCTTCAGGGAGATGAACTTAGCCCCGACTCTTTTCAAACGGTCCACCTCTTTATGAAACCCTTCCTCATCCACCATGCCGAGCCTGGAATGACGTTCAAACTCCTTGAAATCTCCTTGTTTGAAAGCCTCCTGAATCACCTCATCTTCTGGATCGGGCAGCACGATATAGCCTCGGCTCTTCAACTGTAATGCCCTTTCCAAGCTGGGGAGTTTGACCTCGCCGCCGATATTTTTTGCACCTTGCCCCCACTTTGGTTCGATAATCTGGACGCCCAATTTTTCAACAGCATATTCAGGGACGCCCAGACGGCCATCTTCAACGTTATACTGGACAACGATTCCACCATGACCATCGTGCCATTGGTGAAATGTTCTTACTCGGCGTTCCATTTCTGGGGACCTCACCACATGGCTATTCCTAAATTCGGCATTGGGGTCCATACCACAGACGTTTTCTCCGACAACCACCAGGGTTCCAGAAATGGCCGCTGCAATGGCCATCGATTCCCAATGAATCCGAGCGATGTCGGTTGAACCTAAGGCGCCCGTAAAGTAAGGGACTTTTAGCCGAATCTTCTCCTTGGCCCCAACCTCTGTGGAGACGTCCACCGCTGGGAAAGTGGCGTGATCCGAATCGGCCGGAACACCTACAGCCCCGACACACGAGCCCTGAATATTGAAATGAGAAAAATCGACAGGATAATCCTTTTCAGCTCCTGCAGTGACCTTGGCAAAAGGCTGGGGGTAGAGGATCTCCCTTCCTCTGAGAGCCGAGCGGCCCACTTCGCAAGGACCGGGACAACCGTCCAGGCAGGTGACGCAGATTCCTGATACAGGAGCAGGTTCGACTCGATTTCGAG
>CAZFJD010000194.1:0-6897 GCA_964518775.1 uncultured Syntrophaceae bacterium | reverse complement strand
GGGTGAGGGGTAAAGGGGGGTTTTTGATGAAAAAAGAGGTAGGGATTGTAGGTGTTGGTCAGACCGCATTTGTTAGAGGCTACGAGGGCTCCATTCGAGAACTTGCCTTCGATGCTTACAAGGAGGCCATGCTCGATGCTGGATTGACTTCTAAAGAGATTGGCGCTTCGATCATCTGTTCCGCGCCGGAGTATGACAAACAGCGCTCTCCCTCAGGAACCATCATCGAATACCTGGGCCTTAACCCTAAGCCCACGTTCTATATCGAGACGATCTGTTCGTCTTCCAGTTCTGGACTCCGTGCGGCCTACTCCTTGGTCAAGTCCGGTCTTCATGAGGTCGTTCTGGTTTTAGGATTTCAGAAGATGTCCGAGATCAGTTCGGCTGACTCTCAGGAGCGGATGGGAAGAGGATCGGACATTATGTGGGAAGCCCCTTTTGGAACGATGATGCCTGCCTACTATGCCATGCATGCCAGAGCGCACTTCCAACGATATGGCACAACAGAGGAGGACTTAGCTTTGATTCGGGTCAAGGCAGCCACCTATGGCATGATCAATAAGAAAGCGGTTTACCAAAAAGGGGTCACCCTCGAGCAGGTCCTTACCTCCGATATGATTGCGAGCCCGCTCAAGCGGTTCGACTGCTGTGCAAATGCCGATGGAGCCTCCTGTCTCATTGTGGCGAATAATGAGAGAGCCAAGTCTCTTTCCAAGAAACCGGTTTGGATCCTTGGGCTGGGAGCAGCCACATCTCCCATCAACATGAGCGGAAGGGAATCGCTGACAGGTTTGAGCTGCGCCCGAGAGGCTGCTAAAGAGGCCTACCGAATGGCTGGAGTGACTCCCCAAGATATCAATGTCGCAGAGGTGCACGATTGCTTCACCATCGCTGAATTAATGGCCTATGAGGATTTAGGATTTGCAAAGCCTGGGGAGGGAAAGGATCTCATCCACGGAAAGGAAACCTCTATTGGTGGAAAAATCCCGGTCAATGTTGACGGTGGCCTCCTTTCAAAAGGCCATCCGATTGGCGCCACGGGTGGTTCTCAGATCCGTACCGTCGTACTACAACTCCGGAGTGAAGCAGGCGAAATGCAGGTGAAGGATCCGGAGATCGGCCTGATCCATAACATCGGTGGCGTGGGCCTCTATGGCAATGTCACTATTTTAGGTAGAGACTAAATTTTGTTTGTTCGGCGAACAGCCTCTAAATGTTTCATAAATCCGAAGCACGAGGTCCGAAACAGTTTAAACTCTAAACTCTAAATCTTCACCCTGTTAAGTAATTCTCCATGAAATCCATGACCTCGCTCTCCGGAACAGTCATGAAAATCAAACCAGAAATAACTCATCCTGTACTTAACAGGGCTAGCAAATCCAAAATCTAAGAGTCAGAAGATTGTGCGGTTTTGAGTTTTGTGCTTTGGACATTTGAGTTTGTTTAGACTTTAGGGTTTCGAGTTTAGGATTTAAAATCTTTGTTTAGGATTTCGGATTTCCCCCACGGGGGAAGGGGAGGTATTTATGGGTTTCGAAAAGTTTGGAACTGTCGGTTTCATTTCTCAGACAAAAGCCACACCCTTTGTCGACTACCTGGAGAAGGGGGTATTAGCAGGGACAAAGTGCAAAGACTGTGGCACATTCTACTTTCCGCCGAGACCTGATTGTTATCAATGTCTATCGAGCAATGTGGAATGGCATGAAATTACAGGGAAAGGAAAATTGATCTCTTACTCCACCCTCATCTATGCACCAACCGGTTTCGAGGCGGACCTACCTTATACCATTGCTCTGGTGGAATTTGAGAATAAGGTGAAGGTCTTCGGCCGATTGAGCAAAGAGATCAAACCGGAAGAAATCACTATTGGTATGGAACTGAAATACTGGGTGGTCAAACTCCCGAACGATCGAATCACTTACGAATTTAGAAAGGCTTGAAATATTTTATCCTTTCTCAATTTCATTTCGAATTTCATAATAGATCGAATCCCCGTGGAAACGAGTTTGAATTTTTCCCTCTTGAGATAGAGAGGTAATCTGTTCCTCCAATTCCTTCTTGGGAATTCCCATCCACTTTGAGAGGTCCAAAAGAGAAAGGGGCCTTCTTTTTAGAATCCTTAAAATCCCATCTCTAATATCTTCTTTGGTGACATAGGTCAGGTGGCGATCGAACTCCGAGATGACCGAGGCTTTTTCGCCAAAGAAATCCCTGATATCTTCCATTTCTCTCTGGCTCAATGGTTTGACCCAATCCTCGGATGGCGGTCGAACAACAGTGTTGAGATGAATGAGATCGGGTTGGATTCGTTTGACCACCTCTTTCATCTTTTGGAGTTCCCCAGTTGTATCGTTCACCCCTTTACAGAGGAGGATCTCTAACCAGATCTTGCCACGATAAATTTTTCTGAAATCGACCATCCCCTCAATCACCTTCTCGATGGAGACCGTTTGATCAGGTCGATTAATCCTCTCAAAGACCTCCCGCGATACTGCGTCTAAGGAGGGAAGGACGACATCTGCTGCAACTAAATCTTTTCTCACTTCCTCCTCAAAGAGGAGCGAGCCATTGGTGATCACAGCCACCTGGATGGAAGACAACCTCTTGATCTCCTGAATGATCCGACCAATTTTAGAGTGGAGGGTCGGCTCTCCAGAACCCGAGAGAGAGAAATAGTCGATTTGGGAATTCCCCTTTAAAAGAAATTCTTTTACCTCGTCCAACACCTCATCTGTTGGAACATATTCCCTCCTTAACAGCGTCCTTCCCGTCGTCTTCCCTATCTGGCAGTAGATGCAATTGTAGGTGCAGATCTTATGAGGGACGAGATCAATCCCAAGCGATCTTCCTAACCTTCTGGAAGGCACCGGACCATAAAGATAACGAAATGCTTTCATTTGTCCCTGGTTTATGGGTTAGGGTTAGGAAGCCAGTTTGGTATGGAGTGAAAGGGTTAGGTCCGATTTTCACACGAAAAACCTAACCTATCGACTAAACCGGCATCTTTACCTTTACCTCTCGACTAAGGACTTTTATTATGCTCCAAATTTTTTTAATTTTAATCCGTTGGCTAACATCAACGGCAGGACATCCACTGCTGGAAATCTTCCCAACTCCCCCCTCTGACAATGTTTCTCGGTGAAGCGCCTGATGTTGTCCGGCCGTATGTACTTGGAATAGAAGAGGATCGGGTTGGAATGCCAACTGTGAGATTTTAAAAGAGAGGGAGTTGCATGGTCTCCGGTAATCACCAAGACATCTGGTTTCAATTTGAGGATGGAAGGAAGGATTCGATCAATCTCTTCAAGGGCCTTCACTTTAGCCTTGAAATCCCCATCTTCTCCAGCCATGTCGGGCTTTTTGAAATGGAGATAGAAAAAATCATACTGATCAAAATATTTTTTCAGAGTGGCCACTTCATCCCGCACGTTTTCCCCAGTCTCTAAAATCTTCATTCCTACCAGTCTCGCCAATCCTCGATACATTGGATAGGTTGCTATGGCAGCAGGTCGGAGCTTGTACCGATTGGCCATCGTTGGAATTTCGGGAATTTTTGAAAATCCTCTGAGAAGGATGGTATCGGCAGGATAGAATGGCTTGAGGACTTCGGTGGCCTTCGCCATATAACCGTTCACGATCTCGGCTGTCTTTTGAGCCTCTTGGGAGAGGGCCTCCGCCCCTTTTTGCTTCAAGCCATCCTTCTGCGGATCAGCATCCGCAAGATCATCCTTCAAGCCTTCCCCCCGGAATACAATGACGAAGCGATGTTCTTTTCCAGGATGAATAGAAATTTGGATTCCCCCAAATTCCTTAATTTCATTTTGGAGGAACTGGCAGATCTCTCGATTCCTCTCGGTCGAAATTCTACCCGCTCTGCGATCAGTAATAACCCCTTTTCCATCCATCGTTGCAAAATTGCCTCTCGCTGCCAAATCATCTTTCCTCAATTCCAAACCGATACCCAATGCCTCCACAACACCTCTACCAATCTCATATTGAAATGGATCATAGCCAAAGAGGGCCAAATGGGAAGGTCCACTGCCTGGCGTGATGCCGCAGGACAGGGGATCGATCAATCCAGAGATCGATCTCGATGCCAGCCGGTCAAGATTTGGAATCTTTGCTGCCTCCAGTTCTGTCTTACGACGGACGGGCAATCCGCCAATCCCATCAATCACCACCATCAGCAACTTTGAGTCCGTTTGAACAGCAAGGGAACAAAGAATCTCGTTTGGAATCATTCTTTCTCTTTTCAACCTCCTCCTTCTCTAAGCTCAAATTTCAAAACCCAAATGTCAAATAATTCTTAATCATTTGGATTTTGGACTTACATAGAAAATGATCTCCCCTCTCCTGGTGGGACGAGAGCAAGGGGAGGGTGGATTATGAGTTTGTATCCACCCCCACCCGCACCCTCCCCCGTCGAGGGGGAGGGAGAATGGGTTGCATTTTCATGGTTCGAGGGTGACGATTCCATCATGTAAAATTTATTTTGAACTTTGAACTTTGGCATTTGACATTTCATTCATCTCCCTTTCCGTACTTTTCATAAGAAACGAACTCAGTAACTTCTTTCCTGTTAGATCCTGATCTCTGAACCGCAGGATATCCGAGAGGCGTCATTGCAACCACTTCGACGCCCTGGGGAACGCCCAAAATTTCCGCCACCTTTTGATGGTCGAACATCCCAATGATCACTGTGCCTAAACCCAATGCATAAGCAGCCAAACAGAGGTTCTGCATTGCAAGTCCGGTATCGAACATCAACCAATCCCCTTTTGCTGTTGACGGGCGACCCCCATAATAACCGGAAACTTCTCTTGCTCCGCAGAGTACCACGAGGACCGGCGCCTCCGTGACGGTCGATTGGGCAGGATTAATTTTCGGAACGGTCTTGGCCAATTCGGATTTTAATGCTGAATCCTTGACCATGATAACTTTCCAGCATTGAGTATTCCCCCAAGAAGGGGCCCATCTCACTGCTTCCATCACAGTCTGAAGCGCCTCTTCAGGAACAGGATCGGGCTTGTATTTCCGAATACTTCGTCTCCCTCTGATCGCTTCCATCAGATCCATTCCGTTTCCTCCCATTTATAAACAAATTTCCCATATCATCGGAGCGTTGTAAAGTCCAGGTTGATTCATACCTCCACCCTCTTCACCTTTTTTCTAATCTCTTGGATGAGGCAAGGAAGGACTTTTTTAAGATCTCCCAGTACCCCGAAGTCGCACATCTTGAAGATGTCTGCGCCGGGATCGCTATTGACGGCGATAATAAAATCGGAATCCTGGATACCCACCATATGGTGCATCATCCCCGATATCCCGAAACCCATGTAGAGTTTTGGCCTCACTGTCTTTCCGCTCTGACCGACCATCTGATATTCCCTGGCCCAACCTTCGTCAACAGGAGGACGGGTCGCACCAACAGCCCCTCTTAATAGCGTGGCCAGCTCCTCTAACATGTGCCAATACTCCTTACCGCCTAACCCCCAGCCTCCTGCAATCACGACTTCAGCCTTCTCCAGAGGCGTGTCCATGGGTTCTTCTCGAAGGGTATCCAAAACCTTAATCCGTGGTTCTCCCTTCAAAGGAACCTCCCTTCTCAGAATCTTCCCATTCCGACTCTCTCTCTTCCGGACCCTCATCACGCCTGGACTGATGGTGGCCATTTGGGGTCTCTGATCCGGACAGACGATCGTTGCCAACACTCCTCCCTCAAAGGCAGGGACGACCTGCAGGAGATGCCCTTTCTCATTGATGTCGAGATCAATGCAGTGGGCAGAGAGACCTGTCTTTAACTTGGCTGCTAACTTAGGAGCAAGCTCTGTCCCTACAGATGTGGCGGCCAAGAGGAAGATATCAGGATCGTGCTCCTTTACGAATTCAGCCAGGACTTCGACCATTTGTCTGTCGAGATAGAAATTGGAATCCGGAGGCTCAAGCAGATGGACCTGATCAGCACCGAAATCGACCAGCTCCTTTGCCAAATCTGGTAAACCCCTTCCTATCAACACGGCGGAAAGGGAACCTCCGATTTTATCCGCGATCTCTCTCCCTTTCGACAATATCTCAAGACTGACCTCATGGAAGGCCCGGTCTATGCATTCAGCGTAAACCCATACCTCTCCCTTCATATCAGCCCTCTCTGATGGATCTTCTCAATGATCAGCCTTGAAGCCACTTCAGGCTTTTCTTGAATGATCTCCCTTCTCCTTTTTACCTCGGGCATGAAAAGGTCCGCCATCTTTGTTGGAGAGCCTGTTAGACCCACATGAGACGGATCAATTTTTAGATCAGAGGCGCTCAGTATTTGAATCTCTTTTTTCTCCGCCTCTAAGATTCCGGCAAAGGTGGCATATCGAGGAGTATTGATCTCCTTAACCACAGAGAGGAGTAAAGGCAATTCTGCCTCTATGCGAACATAACCATATTCGATATTTCTTCTAACGATGGCTCTTGCGGCCTTCGCTCTTCCTTTGGCATCTTCTTCGAAATGAAATTCCTCGATCATCCTGACCAAACTGATCCCCTCAATCCCCAAGAATTGGGAGAGCTGCGGTCCAACGTGTCCGGTCCATCCATCAATGGTCTGGTTTCCACACAAGATGAGATCGAAATCGCCTATTTTTCTCACGGCCTCTGAAAGGATGTAAGAAGTCGCTAAGGTATCAGAGCCTGCGAATGCCTTATCACTCAAGAGAATAGCACGGTCTCCACCCATTGCTAGCGCCTCTCTCAAAATGCTGAGACAGAAAAGAGGGGCCATGCTCAAAATAATGACTTCGCCCCCTTGTCTTTCCTTGATGCGCAACGCCTCCTCAAGGGCATTCCGATCCAGAGGATTGATCACATTGGGTATACCCTCCCTGACGAGCACCTTGAGCGTTGGATGGA
>CAZFJD010000193.1:3931-6927 GCA_964518775.1 uncultured Syntrophaceae bacterium | reverse complement strand
GGGAAAGAGGCTGCCCTTCCACTCTTAACCTAAGACCAATCAAAAAACTGAGTGTGATTCCAATAAAAAAGACCAGGATAATTTTTCCTCTTTTTCTCCCCATCTCTTTATCTTCCCATCTCCCTTATTTCAATTGCCGATTTACAATTTCCAATTTATTTACGATTTTATGTTTCCAATTACAAGAAAACTAAATCGGAAATCCCAAATTGAAAATCTAAAATAGGGGATCATGGCTCTGTTAAAAATTCATAAGCCGTCAAATAGATTAATCTCGTCACATCGGTCAAATTCTCAAAATTGATCGATTCCAGGTTGTCATGGAGAGTGTGAAGTTTTTTATAATCCGATGCGAAATAATCAAGTGAAGGAATTCCCATTTGATGGAAGGGGTAATGGTCACTTCCAAATGCAAAAGCATAACGATCGATATCACGACCTTCTTTAATTCCCAATCGTTGGAGGAATCTCCTGTTCCTCTGTGCAAAAGAGGGATGAACTGAACCTCCGACAAAAAAGACCTCCTTTTCATCGGGTGATCCCCCAATGGAGTCTAAAGAGAGCATAGCCTTGATTTGAGTAAGAGGAACAAAAGGATTTTTAACAAAGTGGCTGGACCCCCATAATCCCCATTCCTCTCCACCAAAGAAGAGGAGGATGAGACTTCGTCTTAAATCCGTCCTTCTCTTCATCAGTGCCCCCCCGATCTCTAAAAGGGCTGCCACACCCGAAGCATTATCGTCGGCTCCAAAATAATATAAACCACTCTTTTCATCTTCTCCCAGATGATCATAGTGGGCGCCCAATATCAAGAATTCTTGTTTCTTCTCTGGGTCATGGCCAGAAATGATTCCTCCAATGTTGGCGTCTTTAAAATGTATTTCCTTAAATCGAAGGCTCGTCTCAACGGAGGTCTCGCTCTGATTTAATAAGCTTTTTATCCATCCTTCTTCCGTCTTGGTATGCGGGATGAAAAAAATGGGGATATTGAGTGAAAAATCTGGTTCTCTGCACCCTGCCACTACCTTCGAGGCCTCCATTGAACGATGGATATAATATCCTTCTTTTTCTCTATTCTTCATCCTCTCTTCTAATTTTGGAGGAAAATAGGAAGGGTAAGTAACATAGGGCGAAATTTGATTTAAATCCTCTTCCATAATAAGGAATAAAATGGCTGAAGCCCCCCTGAATTGTAAGTCCCTGATTTTATTAAAAAGGATTTCTTCAGTCTGATCTTCAGAAATTTTTATATGGGAAATGACTGCCTTCCCCTGAATGTGTTGAACCTTTCCCATTTCCTTTTCATCAGAGAATAGGCATAGACCTCTCCATTCTCCCTCTTTTGAAAATCTAAAAGGGATGGCTTTAAGTTTCTCCTCCTTTCTCGATGTCCTCAAAATCAAGTCCCTCTTTTCAACGTCCCTGACAGTAACGACGAATGGCTGAACAACCGGTGGAATTCCCATCTCTTCCAATTGTTTGATTAGATAGGTTTGGGCTTTATGATAACCCGATGTTCCTGGAAATCTTCCAGCCAAATCGGGCGAAGCCAAATAAGAGACATAATCCTTCAACTTTTCTGTTTGAATGTTATTGAAATGAGCTTTGTATAAAAAATCATAAGAGACAAATGAACTCAACGGAGAAAAACTTCCCCTCTCTATGGGTCTCCCCTTTTTAAAAAGAATGTAACTATCCCAGCCATAGAAGAAGATATATCGAGCCCGTGAAAGGCCAGTGGCCGATGATCCAAAATAGATCGTCACCCATTTCCCAGGGTGAAGAGTGTGAGGATAGGTGATGAGGAGTGATTCGTCTCCTCCATCCATCATCTTCCCCTTCACAAGAAATGAGCCATTCTTTAAACGAATTGGGCTGGGAAGATTTGAAATGAGTTTGGAAAAAATGGGATCTCTCCAACTATCACCAAAAAGCATCAGGGAGGAATTCAAGACTTTCTCCTCGGTCATCTCTTTTAAAGGGAGAATTTCACCACCCTTTTTCTCCTTTGCCATTTTTGCCAATTCGAAATATATCTTTCGGCTTTCCTCATCTCCTTTATCTGGAAGAACAAAAATCTTCTTGCGATCTTCCAGAAAGACATTCAATCCGGGGATGACTTCCTCCGGATATAATCTTCTGAAGAGGTGATTATCAGGGTCAATTGTAAGGGCTAATGGGATTCTTGGAACTTCCATAGAAAAGGAACTTCTCCTTTCTGATGACTCCACAAAAGAGCTCTTTCCTCCAGACCCGTCATCGACCTCAATAGGAAGGAAAAGTTGATAGACCTCTCCTTCCTGAACCACCTCCCCTGAGATGAGGTAACCTTTTGATGTGACCTGATATCTGATATTCTCTAACTTCAACTGAGGCCCACCAGGGCGATCTAACCATTGGGAGAAGAACTTATCCAGTTTCTTACCACTGGTCTCTTCAAAGATCTTCTGAATGTCTCCCCAGCTTGCCTGCCCTGTACCAGCACGGTTCAGGGCCTGTTTACCTCCATATCGTTTGGAAAATTTTCTCAGTGTTGAGAAGAAGAGGTCTTTTCCGACGATCTGCCGAAGCATGTGGAAGACCATGGAGCCTTTCCCATAACCAATCTGCCCATCCAACTCCTCGTATTTCTCTTCAAACTTTCGAAGGGGGTAGTCTCGTAAAGGAGGGACTTGTATGGCATACTTCTGCATCACATCTTGACGATGTTTGCGAGCCATATCTTCCCCCATCTTCAACTCTTTATAATAGTAATTGGTACAATAGGTGGTCAGGGCTTCCACCCAATTCCCTCTCTTCGGTTTAACACCGATGTCATGTCCCCACCAGGAGTGGACTATCTCATGGTCTAAGGCACCCGGTCTGAGGAATTCTTTTCCCTGCCGAATCACTTCCGGAGCAAGAAGGGTGAAGGTAGGGAAACTATAGCCACTCGAGAAGAAGTTCTGAACGATGTCGAACTTTTTGTAAGGAAATGGACCTAAGAGGTTTGAATA
>CAZFJD010000193.1:0-3921 GCA_964518775.1 uncultured Syntrophaceae bacterium | reverse complement strand
AGACTGTTGTGGAAGAATTCGCCAAGGCGATTGGAGATTTTAATCCCATCCACATCTTTTCTTTTCACAGAATATCTTCCAGCAATGAGGACAAGACCATCCATAGGCCGTTCAGAAATCCATTCACTTTGCCAATGACCATCTTTAAGTTCTTCAAATAATAGTTTTCCCTGAGTAACAACCCGAAACGGTTCGGGAATAGTAACTTTCACTTCAAATATGGCCATTGAATTTGGTCGGTTAGGGAACCAATGGGAAGAGGAAGATAGATAAACTCCTTCTTGCCCTATCAAACCAGAGGTTCGATCTCCTTTTACAAATTGAAGCTCCTTTTCCTTTACAACGGGATCATAAATTTCACCTTCATAGGTGATGGAAATTGAAAGGGGCGTCTTCAACCTTTTGAAAGATATATCCAACTTTTTCACATAGGTCGAAATAGAGGTCTCGGTCCAAGAGAGGGACTCTCCTGTTTTTAAGTTTACGACCCGAAGGATCTTCAATCTGGGATGGATGAGGAAGGAGAGGCTTTGAATATTTCTCTCTTTAAGGTGAACTTTAACCCTGTCTTCGGCCTTGATTAGATGTCTTGAGGGATCGATCTGAACGGTCAGATGATGGGAACCGATATCATATCGAAAGTTTGAGGCAGAGGGTTGAGCCTTCTTAGGAGAGAGGAATAATAGAATGGAAATCAATAAAAGGCATAAAATTTTTGGAGGCTTAACATTAAACATAAATTTATTTTAACATAATTAATGTCACCCTTTCAGTCCCCTTCTCTTTCGCTTCTCTTCTCCCTCGCTCTTAAAGATCTCTGAAAAAGTATTTCTTGAAGCTGCTACGACACGGAGACGTGGGATGAAAAAGCTTTAGAATCCTGTCTGTCCGTGGCGATCAGCATTTTTTCAGAGATCTTCTTATTCTTAAATTTTGATTGACAATTGATGAGGAATAAGTAAAATTTTATTAAATTTGGCGGTGTAGCTCAGTTGGTCAGAGCATGCGGCTCATATCCGCAGTGTCCGGGGTTCAAATCCCTGCACCGCCACCAATTGATTTTAATAGTTTAGGCGAATGCAAGGGTTCCGCCCGGAGACTTCGCAGTAATATTGCAGTAAAGAAAGTGATAAGAAAACCGCTCTAAGCTGCTCTACCGACAAATCGTGTTGTCCCAACGAAAATGACGATCCACCCGATCAGGAGGACCAACATATTTAGCGCCAGCCACAAAACAGCAGACCGCCCCGATGAAAACTGACGTCGAGCACTTCGCCGGAAGAAAAGCATATCCACCAGATTGGCAGCGGGATTCGAGCAGATGTATAGACCGAGCAGCACACCGATGATACCGTCCACCTCATTCATACCGGTTAGCGTGGGCTGATAATGGAGCAAACTGCTATAAGCAATCCCGAGCAGGACTGGCACCCACAAAGTCTTGATATTGCGCCCGCGCCCATGCTGATCCATTTTGGTAGTTTAGTGTTGAGATGCGTTAACGGAAAGCAGATTCAAATCCCCCAACGCAGATGAGGTAAACCCCGACCCCGCGTTAAAACGCGGGGCATTGGGGTCCCCCGGATTTACAGCATTCATCCCCGTGATAAATCACGGGGCTTTCTGCGGGGCGGGGTAAACCAGACACTGAAATTCGGACTCCATCTCAAATCGATTTCTCCCAGCCCTGTCCGAAATCGATGATGGGCCGCACTTCTTCGATTTCAAAGGTCACCGCTGCATGAACTGTCTTGGCTGCTGCCTCGCCAGCAATCTTGGCGATTTGCGCTCTCATCTTTTCAAGCTTTTCCCCCGAGGTCTCGCATTCCTTCATCTTTAAATAGACTCTAACCCCTTTCCATTCAGACGTTGTCTTTCCTGGCTCCATAATAATGAACACCGCTTTTGGATTCTCCTGGAGGTTATTAAACGTACGATTCTTACCAAGCCCCATAGCGACTGTCTTTTCATCAACCATTCGAGGAGACCCAAAGCAGGCCACATTTACCTTTCCTTCCTTACCCGATGTACTCATGCACCCAAGCCTTGGCTGTTTGTTGAAGTATTCCATTAACTTTTTAGACATAAGGCATCTCCTTTCTAAAAGAATAATTTAAATTCAGAAATTCAGGGAAACATCTTCATATGTCACTTTTATCTTCACTTGTCAACTGCCCTGGTTTTCTTTTCTCCAGCCAGAGTTTGCATACAATGAGTGCACAAATTGCGAACCTATGATCAAAAATTGTTAGTTTGGGGGCGTTTAAAATATCAAGCTTTTGAAATATTTCATAATTATGGACACTTATAAAATAGGAAATTCTTGGCACTAAAGTTGCGTCTTTTATTTAAATGAAATTGGTCCGTGGGGGATATCAATATGGATAGTGGTGAATATTATATGGGCTTCAGGACGAACGGAGACCCTAACTATCCGAGATTGATACTTGGCTATAAATTATATGGAAACAGGGTAGAGATTTACAAAAGCCAGGAAACATACATTGTAGTCAATACAAAAACGGAAAAGTTTCTAATGTGCTTGGGTTTAGAACATGCTCATTACGTCTTTAAGGAGTGTGTCAAAACGCTAACACTCGAAGGAATGGCATAGTTCAATCCTGATCACCAACGTTTCAGAGACTCAGAGGATTCTTAAAAAATTTAGGGTTGTCATTCCTCCAATGAGTCCGATCGTTTCATCAAGCCGTCAATCTCTTAGAAAGGTAGGTAAACCTTAATTGAGGTTTGTTATTTTTTACCGCAATGGCAAGAGCCTTTTTCGTTCCAATCAATACAACCAATTTTTTTGCCCTGCTAATACCCGTATAAATCAAATTCCTCTGAAGAAGAAGATAGTGCTGGGTAGTCACAGGAAGGATCACAACCGGATACTCACTCCCCTGGGACTTATGAACAGAGATCGCATAGGCCAGAACCACCTCATCGAGATCGGAAAAGTCGTATGTCACTAACCTCCCATCAAAGTCGATAATGATCTCCTGATCTTCTTTGTCAATCCTTGAAACCCACCCGATGTCACCATTAAAGACCTCCTTGTCGTAATTATTAATTACTTGCATGACCTTATCATTTAACTTGAACACCCTGCCTCCATGCGTGATACCAAACTGGTCAGGGTTCAGTTTTCTCTGTAATTCTATGTTAAGATTCATCACCCCAATCGATCCCTTATGCATCGGAGTTAAGACCTGTATATCCCGAATCGGGTGAAAGCCAAAACGTTCAGGGACTCTCTCGCTACATAGTGAAAGGATCTTATTCAAGATCTTTTCTGGATCCTCTTCCTGAAAAAAGTAAAAATCGGCCGGTTCTTTCTTTTCTTCATCCCTTAGGATGGGAAACTCCCCCCGATTCACCCGATGAGCATTCACCACAATCATACTCTCCTGAGCCTGACGAAAGATCTCCGTCAATCTAACTACTGTAAAGAGACCTGAATCGATCATATCTTTCAAAACATTCCCCGGACCTACCGATGGAAGCTGGTCGACATCCCCCACCATTATTAAATGAGCCTGAGATGGAACGGCTTTTAGAAGGTGATACATCAAAAGCGTATCCACCATTGACGCCTCATCGATGATGACGACATCAGCCTCCAAAGGATCATCCTGATCTTTCTTAAAAGCTCCTTTCTGAGGAGAATATTCAAGCAAACGATGGATGGTCTTGGCCTCCCAACCTGTTGCCTCGGTCATCCTTTTGGCAGCCCTACCTGTAGGTGCAGCGAGAAAGATTCTTAATTTTAACTGCTGGAAGATCCTCAATATGGCCGTGATGATCGTCGTCTTACCAGTTCCTGGGCCACCCGTAATGATCAATACCTTTGAGGTCGCCGCTGAGATGATCGCCTCCTTCTGTTTATCGGCGAGCTCGATGTTGAGTTTCTTCTGAACC
>CAZFJD010000192.1:0-6941 GCA_964518775.1 uncultured Syntrophaceae bacterium | reverse complement strand
CTGTCCTCATTCGATCCAAAGAGTTGGCCAAAGAATTGATCGATTATTTCAATCGTGTAAAAGGAACAGGCAGTAAACATTGAAAAATAATGTCAAATTTCAAAGTTCAAATTCCAAATCAATGTCAAAGTTGAAAAATAATTTAAAAAATATTTGACATTTAGGATTTGACACTCATTTGACATTTGGAATTTGTTATTTAGCATTGATTGTTAACTATGCTCATCGATTCCCATGCCCATTTAGAGATGCCTGACTTTAGAAAGGATCTGAAGGAGGTCATTCAAAGGGCAAAGGAAGCCGGTGTGGAATATATCTTTACGGTCGGAACAGAGAGGAGGGATTGGAAGAGGGCCCTTGAGATTGCCAACTCCCACCCTTCGATCTATGTCATCTTGGGTGTTCATCCTCACAATGCAAAGGAGATAGATACCGAGACCTATCCGATTTTAAGAGAACTTTGTCGGAATAAGAAAGTAAAGGCCTATGGTGAGATTGGCCTCGACTTCTTTAGGAATCTCTCTCCACGGGATATCCAAATGAGGAGATTTCGAGAGCAGATCAAATTGGCCAAGGAGCTCGGCCTTCCCATTGTTGTTCACGATCGAGAAGCGCATCAGGAGACATTGGAGATCTTGAAATCGGAAAAGGCAGAGGAGTGTGGCGGGATCATCCATTGTTTTTCCGGGGATTATGAGATGGCCAAGGCATGCCTTGAGATGGGATTCTACATTTCCATTCCTGGAAGCATCACTTTTAGAAATGCAGAGAAATTTCAGGAGATCGTCAAACGCCTCCCATTAGATTCTCTTTTAGTAGAGACCGATGCTCCTTTCTTGACCCCTGTTCCATTTCGAGGGAAGAGAAACGAACCAAGTTACATTCGTTATACGGCACGGAAAGTGGCAGAGATCAAGAAGATTTCATTTGAAAATGTGGCTGAAGTGACCACCGAAAATGCATTAAAGGTTTATAGGTTAAAATTGTAAAAGATATTCGTTCCCCACGCTTGGTCATTCCTGCAAAAGCAGGAATCTAGTTATTATAGTTTCTACTTCTGGATTCCCGTTTTCACGGGAATGACAGAATGAAACTTTAGAGTAAACAGGAACCTTTATGAAGCCGGCAATCATTGTTGTTGACATGTTGAAGGATAATTTGAAAGAGAACCCTCATAATCCACTTCTCCAGGAGGGAAGAGCCATTCTCCCTAACCTCCAAAGACTTTTAGAGGAGAGTCGAAAAAGAGAATTCCCCATCGTCTTTGCTTGTGATAGTTTTTTGGAGGACGACTTTATCTTTAAAGGGAAGATGAAGGTTCATTCCATTCGGGGGACAAAGGGTGCGGAGGTGATAGATGATTTAAAGCCAGAGCCGGTCGATTTCATTTTGCCCAAAAGGCGCTTCAGTGCCTTCTTCAAAACTGATCTTGACCAGACGCTCCGGACGCTCGGTGTGGACACCATCATTGTGACAGGCATGACAACGGAAGTCTGCGTCTTGATGACAGCCATGGATGGACTCAGTCATGATTTTTCAGTTATTCTTTTAGAAGATTGCACAGCCAGCCGAAGCAAGGATTTCCATCAAGGGTGTCTCAATCTCTATCGGGATTTTGCACTCTCTCCATTGTTGAGGATCATGCCCCTTGAGGAGTTTCTAAAGGAGATATCTTCATTGGAATAATGGAAAACTGGAAGGATGGCCATCATTCCATTCTAACGGTGCTTGTAATGAAATATTGCGAAAAAGATTTTATCGGCGAACTTCGGAAGATTCTTTCTACAAGAGAACGAAGAGCGGTCGAGCGTCCCTCCTTTGCCCATGCGGCAGTTCTCGTGCCGCTCTTTAAGAAAGGAGAGGAATGCCATATCCTATTCACCAAAAGGACCGATCAGGTAAAGTATCACAAAGGTGAGATCTCTTTTCCAGGAGGTGCTCATGATCAAAGGGATTCTGATTTAGAAACGACTGCGCTTCGCGAGACCTATGAGGAGATTGGACTTAAGGAGAGCGATGTTCAGATCATTGGAATATTGGACGATATTGTGACCATAACCGAATTTATTGTCACTCCCTTCGTTGGCCTCTTCCCCTATCCGTATCCCTTTAAGGCGAGCCCTGTAGAGATCGAAGAATTGATCGAGGTCCCCATCTCCCACTTGCTTAACGAGGAATGTTTTGGCGAGAGAGTGATTGTCCGAGGCAGTCGACAAGAAGTGATCTATAGCTATCAATATGAAAGACACATCATCTGGGGCGCCACCGCTCGCATCCTGAAGCAGTTTTTGGATTTGATTTCATCTCCAAGAGCCACTTAAAATCTCTCACAATTCGTTCTCGCTTATTCAATCTAATTTATGCCTCCCAAGGCATAGCATCCCAATTCAGGAATTGGTAGACAACTTCCTCTGCAATACTGTAACCTTGGCCTTTCCTATTCACACGTTTGAATCTAACCCCGGCGTTTTTTAGCCGTCCCTGCCTGCCTGTAGGCAGGCGCTGGTTTTTCTTGTTAGGCCGATTCAATAATAATTTTATCAAATGTCAAGGGCAGACCCCAACCAATTAGATTAATCTTCTAACTTCCTCTATTTTATCTCTTCTCAATGTATCGTACTCCCTCAATTCCCTTAAAATCCTCATCTTGAGTCCACAATGTTGCGTTGTATGCCTTGACCGTCCCCAACATAATCCCGGATGAATCAAAAGTATTCATACTCGATCTGGGTCCCTTTCGATGGTTGTATCAATCCCCTTGAGAAATCCCCGGGACTCTCCAATTGGCTTCACGGGAATTAGCTCAATACGGTTCTCATAAGGAATCACCTGAACTTTTTCCCCAGGGTGAATGTCTATAAATTTTCGGACACCACGTGGGATAACTATTTGAAATTTTGGTGAAACTTTAACTGTTTCCATACATCACCTAAATCAACCAAAATAACGTAATACTCGGTTTATATCTATCATAATTTCGTCATACAGACAATATTCAGATTTTTACACATGGTTTCTTAGCTGAAGCTCTAAGGGGTGGGGGTTTAGGTAGACTTGTTGTTTAAGATATGGTTGGTTGTATTTACGCACATAATGATTGATGAGGATAATGGGGACAATTAATGGAAAATACTCCTGTCGGTAGTGATCAATCACTTCTAACAATTCCTGTTTTTCGTCGGAAGAAAGTTGCTCCCTGAAATAACCCATCATGTGCATGAGGACGTTGGCATTTTTCTTTGGAGTGGTCTTCAATTGAAGGGCTTCCATGAGGATGGTCTGATATTGCTGGTAAAGCTCTTTCAATGGAATATCCTTAGCTCTGGCCACAAGCTTTCCCATCAACCGGCTATGCTTTGGGCTGTGAGAAAGAATCAACAGCTTCTGACAGGTATGAAAATCAACCACATTCCCACGGCTTTCTTTCCTCATCAGGACTTCTCTCCATCTTTTTAATGTGAAGATACGTTCAACAAAATTCTCCCTTAGCTTTGGATCATGAAGACGGCCTTCATCTTCCACGGGAAGGAGAGGATAATGTTCCATAAATATTCTTGCAAACATGCCGACACCTCTTTTGACGGGCATGCCCTTTTCATTGTAGACCCTCACGCGCTCCATGCCACTGCTCGGAGAATCACTCTTGAAAATAAAGCCACAGAGGCCTTCTTTCTCAAGCTCAACAACACGTTTCCTAGCCCATCCAACCATGCGTTCGGTCATATCCTGCTTCGTCCTTGAAGTTACTAACCGAGGAAATTCGGGATCTCCTTCGAGATGCATGGACTCCCTTGGGACAGGTAGGCCACACTCTACTTCAGGACATACAGGGACATACGCCACATATTGTCCTAACGTGTCGGTGAGAAAACGATCCAGTTTGTGGCCTCCATCGTAACGGACATTCTCTCCCAGCAAACAAGTGCTAATCCCAAGTTTAATTTTTTCCATGAAATGAACCCCCAGACTATACTCGCGACTTGCCCATTTCTTGAATCGGTTCATTCATCCCTTCTTTTTAAGACCTCACCGAGGTTTTTCTTCAACCTGTCGACAGCCTGGGTCTCCAGGACGGCCGCAGCAGGATTGAAAACGCCTTATTTTGGTCCAATTATTTCTAAGAAGACATAATTTTTTGCCCATGGTGTATTGATTCTAACCAGGGATCATGATCTCTTCAATGGGACCAACTCCCTTAAGGACAGCTTGAGCTGCGCGTTTTCCGCTCTCCATAGCTGTGGGAATGCCTCCCATAAAGAGGGCTGAGAAGGCTTGATATCCAGCCATGTAGAGACCTTTGATCGGTGTGAGTATCAGTTCTTTTGACTGATCATCGTGAAAATCTTCATAATTCCATGACCACCCGGCAACCGCCCCTCCACTCCGACCTCCTTGATCTTCGAAGGTAAGAGGGGTCGCTACATCCATCACCAAAATCGCTTTTTCAATTCCTGGAATTAAATGGTTGATCTCTCGAATGAGAGCTTGAGCAAGTCGTGTTTTATACCCTTGATATTCTAAAGACCTTTGCCTCCAACCCAATCGGTATTTGGCAAAGTGGTCATATTCCGCTTCGGCCCGGATCACAATAGGTGCTCTCCCTTCAGAGCCTACCACTTCCCACTCCTTTCCCCATAGGCTCACTTCCAGTTCTTGGCCAGCGAGTGCATCAGGATCAATCTCTTGAGCGTTCCAGTCAAGGCTCTCTCTTTCCTGTGCATTCCTCCCATTTCTTCTATAGATTAGCCTGCTGGCCTTTTGAAATGCCGATAAATCTGCTTTACCTTTATCCACTGCCAGACAGACTTGAAAAACAGAACTTGTTTGCTGGGCACGTGACACTGAATCATACCACTCAGGAGGAATCGCCTCAGAGTCTAATAGTTTAATAAAGGTGTTCTTGTAATCAGCATTCGAAATGACAGAAGAGGAGAATAATAGAGTTCCATCCTTGAGGATCAAACCCAAGACTTTCTCCTTTTCAACTCGAATTTTAATGACTTCTGTTCTTAATCGAATCTCTCCAACTCCCTTACCTTGTCCACTGTTTTGGGGATTCATTATCGCCTTTACCAATCGATCGCAAAAAGATTGCATACCTTCAATGGGGTACCAGATACCCTCCTTACACATGAGGTGCCACATCGCAGCAAGAAGGGGAAGGCCACTGTATGGCTCCCTTGTACCAATGCTTCCAAGAATCCTACGAAGCCTCCAGTCTTTGATGAGACGAGAAAGATATTCCGAGGCTGAAATATCATGATGTTTTTTAGCTGAGAGGGGATCGGAAGGACTCATGACCATTGCCTCATTAAAGAACTCTCCCACACCGTTGGCTTCTGAAGGAAAAATTCTTTTTAACTCTTCTACCATCTCATGAAAAGGTAATGAGAGGAGGATATTCAGATCGAAGGCTCTAAGCCTGTAATGAACTCTGGAGAGTTTCAAATTTTCTCCAACCCCCAAATCTTTGAGGGTCTCTTGAATGAGTTTTGGATGACTGAACCCAAGGGGTCCCATAGGAAAGGTAAATCCCTTCCTGTGATAGACATAGGCTGTTCCACCGATATGGGGGTTTCTCTCTAAGACTAAAACCTTAAGACCTGCCTTGACCAAATGGGCCGCAGCCGTGAGCCCACCCATTCCTGCACCGATGATAATCGTATCCCACACTTCAGCCATAAAAAAAACATAGCATATGGTTTGATCTTGAACAAGAAACCCTTTTTGACTTTTTCAAATTCTCTATCTATTTGTTTAAGCAAGAAAAGAAGAGCACCGCTGTCTTAACAAGTGGAGGAGACGCTTCAGGAAAGAATGCGGCTATCCGCGGTATGGTCAGGAATGATTGAACCTTGTCCAGCAGCTCCAGCCAGAGTCCCCGGGCAATAACCCAATAGGCCAAAGCCCACACCGAAGATGAGGCCGCCGATCACGACCGATTCAAATTCCGGTTAGCTCGTAGATGATGGATGCTTGGTTAGGCGCAACCCATACCTGCCGTAGCTCGCCAGCCGCCGACAGTTCAGCGATGCGCTGTCGTTGCCAATCGTTGGCGCCGGCTGGCTCTACGTACAGGTAGCGCACTCCCAGCTTACGAAATAGATCAAGGTCAACCGCTTTGACCGCTTTGCTACTGTCGCGCCGAAACTCCTCCAGGCCACCCACGTAGCCTCCGGTCGGGGCGCATTGCCCGGAGCCGAGCACGGCCCAGCACTGGTACGGGATGCTCAGTACCCCTTTATGGAAATCGGTGTTGTCGGTCAGAAAGTCGATGGCGGCCGGGTTGTAAAGGTGTCCGCCGTCAGCAGGCGGAAACAGCTTCTTGCCGTAAGTGGCGGTGGCCACCACCCCGACGTGCAGGAGCGGCCAGGTGACGATGCAGAGTAAGAGCAGCGCGGCGACGGCTGCCCCGGCGACGTGGCGGGCCGTTTTGCGATTGAACGCGCGCGGGAACGCCGATAGCGCGACGCCGATCGGGATGGTCGATAGGATCACGCAGAGGTTGACGAAGCGATAGGTATTCTCCGGGTATCTGGTCAGGCTGAGCGCGGTGGAGAAGAAGAGGGCGACCAAGGCGCTGGCGGCGAGGTGAACCGCCACCCACTCCGAGCGCAAAAACCACCAGACCAAGACAGGGATGAGGAGGAAAGGCAGAGGGCCGACATCCTGTAGAAATCGCCATGAAAAGATCGGCACTCGACCGTTCGGTCCCGGAGGGAAGAAGCCGCCGAAGTTCCAGGTGGCCACAGTGCCGAAGTGCTTCCAGTTTATCACCAGGCTGGCGCCGTGGGTGGCGCTGCCTTCGAGCAGGAAAGTCTTGATCACACCGGCAGTGAAGAAGACGAGCAGCACACCAATGAGCAGCACGAACGCGGCCAGCGCCGTCTGGCGCCAGTCGATTCTGCGGTGACGCAGCCAGAACAGAACAGGCATAAGTC
>CAZFJD010000191.1:0-6962 GCA_964518775.1 uncultured Syntrophaceae bacterium | reverse complement strand
GCGTGGGTGATTATTATGGTCCCTTTGAAGCCCAGGAGATTTTTGATCAGATTCCCCCCGATTCCCTCAAGCTCAAACCTTTAAAGATCCATTTGGCATTCTATTGCTATAGATGCAAAGGAATGGCCTCCTGTAGGACCTGCCCTCACCCGGAGGAAGATCATCTAACATTGAGCGGGACATTATTGCGGAAGAAACTCACTGATGGGGATGCGATACCCAAAGAATTCAGTCGTCCCGAAGTCTTGACCATCCTTAAGGAATATTATTCAAACCCGAAGGAAAAAGCGGATATCCAATGATCTAAAACCTGACGGGAAATCCTGTTGCTTGTGATCAACCAAAGGGATATACATTGGCTAATGCTTCTGCTTGAGTCGGTTATCTAATATGACCTGGTCAATGATCTCTCCGCAAGCAATGCATCTCCATCCGAAATAGTCATCATATTTGTCATAGAACTTCTCATAGGACATAATCCCACCGCATTTATGGCATTTCATCGTGTGCTCGCCTCCTACTCTATAATTTAGGAATCGAAGATCAAAAATGCAATGATGACCAATGGGAGACAGTGACGGGCGGTGAGTAAGACAGGCTTCGTCCGAGGATCCCCAATGCCCCTGGCCTCCTCCTGCCAAGAAGCGCTCCTTAGCATCTACGATGATTACTTTCTACTCAATATCGGCTCTGAATAGTATGCAGTGACCATCTCATTGCTCTGGTCAGTATCGGTCTGAATCCCAATGGCCAGCAGCGCGATGGCCTCTTTTCCGAAAGCGGTCTTGAAATCTTTATGAATATTGCGCTTCTCATAGGTCCACTGTCCGGCCTTTTCCCCTCCGGATTCTAAGACAAAAACCTTACAGAACTTCTCTCCTGGATGATCGAAGACATGGCCTTTGGGAAGATGACTTGCCCAGATGTATTCAATCTTTAAACCAACGGGGTCTCCCCATCTGCCCAGCTTAAAACCTCCTTCTTCACCAAACACGACCATCACCTTGGCCGCTGCGTCAAATCGATCCTTCTTCGTCTCAATGGCAGAGCGGACCACATTCGATATCTTCCACCCCCAAGAAAGGATGGGAAACTTCTTCTCTTTCTCCTTTACGTCCCTAAAAAGAGAGGATCGGCTCCCCAGGCTCTCAGCCTTGATGATCCCTCTCCCCACCTTTGAGTATTGCGTCGGCGGAACAGCAAAGTAGGAGACCGCCCTCCACCCCTTTACAGGGGTCTTCTCCTCTTCCGGTTTCTCTGGGACAGAGGGGCCGAAAGGAAGCTGCCCAAAGATCAAAAGGAACATGAAGGGGAGCAATAAACTCTTCATCTTTTGAGCCTCATATTCACTCCGGATTCATTATTATACACTATCTTTTAAAACGGACATTGAAAAATCGAAGAAGACCTGATAAATTTCGCTTAATGGAAAAAGAAAGGCTTAGAGGGATGGAGGCAACGAAGATAGCTTCCGACTCCTTAACGGTTTAAGAGAGGAATCATCATGAAGTTCTTTTCTCTGATCTTGACCCTTCCAATATTATTCTTTTCTACAGCCCATGGCTATGATGTCAATGAAATTCCGGCATTTTATCAAACCCTCATCCATCGGCTTTCTCAGGAGGGATTTGACTTTGAATTCCTTTCCAAACTCTTTTCAGACTCCCGAGCAGGGTTCCTCCCGGAATTGACGACTATCTCCTTGGCCTCAAGGGAGACCCCGGAACTGTATGCCCGATTCTTAAGTCAGGACTCCATCCTCCTCTCAAAAAAATTTCTTCTTGAAAATCTAAAGATGTTGAGGCGAATGGAAGACCAGTTCCATGTTGAGAAGGAAGTGATCGTGGCCATTCTCTTGGTCGAATCGAGATTTGGGGAGAATATCGGAAAGTTTCGGGTCATCCCCACGCTAGCCAGCATTGCCGTCATGGATGTCAAAGATAATCTTCACAAAAATTATCTCGCTTTCCGAGAGAATGATCCCGAACTCACTTATGAATGGATCGAGATCTTGGCAAAAAGGAAGGCAGAGTGGGCCTTTCAAGAACTGAAATGTTTCTTAAGGATCATCCGCCATGAAAGGATCGATCCTTTGGAGGTCTATGGCTCTTACGCTGGAGCCCTTGGCATGCCCCAGTTCCTCCCCTCCAGTTATCTCACGTATGCCGTAAAAAGAAAAAGCTTCGAGGAGTGGCTTCTTAACAAAGAAGAAGCGATCTTTAGCATTGGAAACTACTTAAAATCCCACGGGTGGAAGAAGAACATTCCGCTCAAAAGGAAAAGGCAGATCCTCTGGTACTATAACCGCAGTCAACCTTATGTGGACACCATTCTCCAGGTAGCTAAAAAGATAA
This sequence comes from uncultured Syntrophaceae bacterium, assembly GCA_964518775.1. Taxonomy (GTDB): domain Bacteria; phylum Desulfobacterota; class BSN033; order BSN033; family UBA1163; genus JACAEX01. Next base: position 4,608 of record CAZFJD010000191.1, on the reverse strand, counting down.
GAAGCTAACGGTCTCTCCTTAGAAAGCACCGAGGTGAAGAAAAGATGAAGAAACAACTCCTCATCATCACTACCTTAGACACGAAAGGAAGAGAAGCAGCCTATGTAAAGGGAAGCGTCCAAAGGCTCGGTGTCGATCCTGTATTGATGGATGTCGGCACCTTGGGAGAACCTTTGACCTCTCCTGACATTTCGCGAGCCAAGGTGGTAGAGGCTGCCGGGTATCATCTTGAAGATTTGGCCAAGGGAAAGAACCGTTCTATCTCTGTTAAAGCGGTACAGGAAGGCGGAGCAATCCTTGCAAAACGTCTGTTTGAAGAAGGAAAACTCCATGGAGTCTTCGGGATGGGGGGGGGAACAGGCACGGCCATTGTGAGCTATATTATGCGCTCCCTTCCTTTCGGATTGCCCAAGGTGGTCCTCTCCACAGTAGCCTCGAGGGATATAAGGGAATATGTTGGAACGAAAGATATCGTCATGTTTCATTCCGTTGCAGATATCATGGGCTTAAATGGATTCATGCGTCTCATTCTCAGCCAGGCCGCGCATGCCGTGTGTGGAATGATAGAAAAAGGCAGTGTCATCGAGAAGGAAAAACCGATGGTCGCTGTGACGGCCTATGGCATCAATTCAGCTTGTGCGATTCAAGCTGAACCCCTTCTCCAAGAAAAAGGATACGAAATGATTGCTTTCCATGCAAATGGATGCGGCGGTATGGCTATGGAGGAGTTGATTGCCCAAGAGCTGATAGCAGGGGTCATCGATTTTACCACTCACGAGATCGCAGATGAGATGTTCGGAGGATACTGCAAGGGGATCGGTCCGACACGGTTCGAAACCGCCGGCAAGATGGGAATTCCTCTCGTCCTTTCACCAGGGGGTCTTGATAATGGGGTCTTTAGCCCCTTCTACCCCATGCCAGAGAGGCTTAAGGGAAGAAAGATCCATTCTCATGATATCCGGTTTTGTGTTCGCATGGGGCCCGAGGAGATGAGAGAATTTGCCCGAATCATCGGAGAAAAGCTGAACCGATCGAAAGGACCGGTTTATATCCTCATCCCCAAAAAGGGATGGTCTGAAGCTGACAAATTCGGAATGGAGCTTTTTGATCCAGAGACCGATCAGATCTTTGTGGATGAACTGAGAAGCATCGTCACCGCAAAAATCCCTATTGAGGAGATGGACGTCCATATCAGCGAACCTATTTTTGCACTGAGAGCGGTAGAAATCTTGGACAGTATGATTCGATCAAAGGGAACAAAATCGAACTGACTCTATGATGGAGAAAAGCATGAAGTGTCCTCATTGCAATTTGGAGGTCCAAATTGGAATAAAAAGAGATTACACCAAACCCCTCTTCGCCATCCTAATTCTTCTTTTGATCGCCCTCTTCTTTGTTGGAATTCGAATGCGTGGGGAGAATGAGGCCCTTAAATTTAAGGTTGTAGGACTTGAGAAAAAGATCATCTATTATGAATCCACCCTTCTCCAGTACCAGAAAGCTATCGAACAATTCACCCAGAAAAAACCAGAAAAATAAGAACTGAGATTGGCCCACTTTCGTCCGGCCAGAGTCGTCCCCTTTAACCACGAGAGAATGAAATAGAAGAAGCCCATGATGTAGAGGCCGACCCAACCCAGAAGCTGGCTTGAGCCATGCATCTGGATTGCCCCCTTCGAGAGGACATCGAACGAACCACCCAGCCCCACTTGAAAGACTTTGATCGCGCCGTAGAGACAACCTGTCGTAACCGATACAATGAGCGCCGTCTTGACAAACTTCTGATAGATCGCGTCACCAATGAGAGAAGGATCAATCTCAATCAATTCAACTTTTTCTGGCTTGGCAGAAATGGTTTCTTCCAGTTCCTGGGCGAACTCCTCATAATCCACTCCATGAGCCTTTGTGAAGAAGGCCATCGGCTCATGGGGGCCGCACGATTTTCCGACGATCAGAAGATTATATTTCTGAAAGACTTTCGCGGTCTCTGGGAATTTGTCCAGGACTTCCTTCACTGTCATATTTCGATCGATTCTCTTGGCCATGGTTCGCCTTATCCTCTTAAGCCTTTGTTTTAACAATAACAATCGATCCAAAAATCTTCATTGACTTAGATCAAAATATCGTATTAGCTCTCGTTCTTCCCCTGAGGGGTGATCGGGCCATCTCCATTACTCAGTCGATCACCCATATCGATGGAGACAAGGGCAAGGAACCCGTATCTACGGGCATAAGGAACGACCGATTGGATATCACCTTCCAGTTCAACTGCAAGAAAAGAGGCGAGGTTTAGAAGCTTTTAAAAAGTGGTTAAAGTCGAAGAGAAGGGGATGTTTCCCCTCAGACCATGATTGAAAAACCTCCGTCCACCGGAAGGGCGATACCCGTCACAAAATCTGAGGAAGGGCTCCCTAAAAAAATGGCTGCTCCTACCAGGTCATCCGGCTCACCCCAACGGCCCGCAGGTGTCCTGGAGATTACATGTTCATGCAGCCCAGGAATATCTTTTCGGGCTTGAACCGTCAGGTCTGTGTTGATCCATCCGGGTAAAATCGTGTTCACTTGAATATGATCAGGTGCCCAAGCCACAGCAAGGCTGCGGGACAATTGGACCACGCCGCCTTTGCTTGCTCCGTATGGAGCCAACTTAGCCCCTCCCATAATCGAGGTCATGGAGCCGATATTAATAACCTTGCCCCCGCCCATTTTCTTCATGACTGGATAAACCGCTTGACAACATAAAAAAACACTCCGCAAGTTAGTCCCGAGGATCTCATCCCACTCCCTAATGGACAACTCTTGAGGTAACTTGCGGATGTTCATTCCTGCATTATTTACTAAAATGTCAATCCTTCGGAAATGACGAAATGCTTGATCCACCATAGCCCAAATTGATTCTTCTGATCGGATATTGATCTTAAGACCAAGAGTCCCAACCCCAAATGCTTCGCTGATTTCACGAGTTGTCTCCGCCGTTTTCTCGTCATCCCGGGCCGCAATAACGATTGAACATCCAGCCCAGGCGAATCCACGAGCGATCCCTCTACCAATACCTCGATTTCCTCCTGTGACAATAGCAACTTTCCCTTTCAGGCTGAATAAATCTTTCATATCTTCCTCCTGCTTGAATCTCTCGAAAATGATCTCAGAATGATCCTGTTTCTTCTCTCGGCCCTCTCATCTCTTCCCCTTTTCCACAAAACATTGGAGTCAAATAAAAATCATAACAAAACTCCGCATGAAATGAAAACCTTTTGGGAACAAAAGTTCTCACGGTTTTTATTGTGAGAGGAAAATGATAATAGAGCAAGGGATCGTTAAGAAACCAATATAAATCAGAGCGGGTTCTGTTCGCAGAAGCAACCGAAGGTTCCTGTGGGACAACAGCTCGGCATCTCTTCGAGACGAACGCATCTTCCACAGAGTTCGCCGGGGTCTTTAACTCCCTGGCATGGAACGATTAGCCCAGGGCAGACATAATCACATCCTCGGCACAGGCGACAGCTCTCTGGTCTCACCTCAAAGGGCATGCTCACTTTTCTGCCCATTCCTCTTCCAACAAATCCGAGAGCCTTTCCGTCCATCTGTTCGTAACACATCCGGATACAGAGGCCACATAGGATACAACGATTATCTTCCATGGGAAATCGCACTTTGGTAAGCCCCATGCGTGCAGCGATATCCTGAGCCATCTTCACATTGGGGGCGCTGGTAACCAAAAGTTCTGCCAGCATTTTTCTCGCACGAATGATTTTCGGGGATTTGGTCTGAATGTCCATCCCTTCCCTGACTTCATGGGTGCAGGAGGTATCGATAAAGGGTTTTCCCCCATTGTTGCTAATCTCAACGACACAGATCCGACAACCTCCATATGGAGTGAGGTTCTCCATATAGCATACCGTAGGGATGTGAATTCCGAATTGATGGGCCGCTTGAAGAATGGTGCTCCCCTCTTCCACATCCAATGATCTTCCATCTATCGTCACATTGACAGTTTTTCTTTCCATCTCCATCCTCCTCTATTGAACCATAACTGCGTTGACTTTACAGACATCTTTACAGGATCCGCATTTTGAACAAATCTCTGCCAAGATCAAGTGGCTCTGTTTCTTCTCTCCCTTGATCGCTTGAGTTGGACAAACCTTTGTACATGCACCGCACCCTGTACAATCCGACTCAGAAATCGAATATTGGGTGAGAGGTGTACAGACAGCGGCTGGACATCTCTTTTGATGAATGTGCGCTTCAAATTCGGAGGGGAAATACCTCAAGGCAGAGAGAACCGGATTAGGAGCTGTTTTTCCCAACCCACAAAGGGAGGTATCCGCTACGACTTCAGCTAACTCATTGAGGAGTGATAGGTCTTCCTCATTGCCTTTTCCTTCTGTAATCCTGTCCAATATCTCACCCATCCGTTTTAGCCCTTCACGGCAGGGAAGACATTTGCCACAGGATTCCTCCTGGAGAAAGTGAACAAAATACTTTGCCACATCGACCATACAGGTTCCTTCATCCATGACGATCATTCCGCCCGAACCCATCATGGACCCGATCTGTGTGAGGCTGTCGAAATCGACGGGTAGATCGAAAAGTGAGGCAGGAATGCAG
>CAZFJD010000190.1:0-6964 GCA_964518775.1 uncultured Syntrophaceae bacterium | reverse complement strand
AAAAACATAAGCCCTTTCCCTTCAATATATTCATTTTACAGAGCAGACCCGAAACCGTCTGGAGCCAGAAGAAAAAGGAACCGGTCCTCGGAGGCAAGAGTTCCTATGAGCTCTTGATGGATAAGGCTCTATCCCACGTAAAAATTGGCTCCTGACCAAACCGCACTCTGATATCAATTTTTCACGGTTCATTGCAACAATATAAAAGAGAATGCCATGGCGATGAAGAACAAGAATGTCAGTGTGAAATCGGTGAAAAAGCTGGCCCTACAGAAAGGTGCAGACTTATGTGGAATTGCACCTGTTGAGCGATTTCGTGACGCACCTGAAGGCTTCAGGCCTACCGATGCCCCAACGGAAGGGGGTTGATCCGTGGATAGAGGTTAGGCCATCCTCCTCAAAATCGTTTTCAATTGAACCCCATCAAATCCTACTTGCACCTCTAAAAAAAATCTGCTTTAATTCGTTGAACATCAAAAACCATGAAAACAGGAAAATTAGACATCGATACTTTAAAAGGGCTATTGGAAAGGCATGCGATCCTCGATCCACGGGTGGTCGTTGGCCCAAAGATCGGTGAGGATGCAGCTGCCATCGATTTAGGAGAAGGCTCCGATTTCTACTGGGTCGTCACCTCAGATCCAATTACTTTCACTACCGAGGAGATTGGTTACTATGGCGTGGTCGTCAATCTGAATGACCTTGCAACAATGGGAGTCATTCCGAAATGGTTCTTGGCCACTCTTCTTTTTCCCGAGGATTCAGATTTGGAGGTTATCGAAAAGGTCTTCCGGCAGATCCACAATGCCTGTCATCGATTCGGAATCTCCTTTATCGGAGGCCATACGGAGGTCACACCAGGAATTGAAAAAACGATCCTCTCCGGTCATATGATCGGAGAGGTCAGGAAGGAGAAGCTCTTAACGACCAGCGGCGCAATGGCTGGAGACCTCCTACTCTTGGTCAAGGGAGTCTGTATTGAAGGAACTTCGATCATTGCGAGGGAAAGAGAGTCTGAACTTTTAGCAAAGGGGATAGCGCCTTCCCTCATCCAGAAGGCGAAGAGGTTTATCTATGAGCCCGGTATCGATGTCCTCCGAGCCAGCCGCATTGCATGCGACTTTGTCTCTGTCCACTCGATGCACGATCCTACAGAGGGAGGACTGATCAATGGGATGATTGAGATGGCATTGGCCTCTGAGAACGAGATAGAGGTCGATCTAAAAAAGGTTCTTGTCTACGATGAGTCACAGATTCTATGCCAGGGATATGGACTGGACCCTCTCGGCGTAATTGCCTCAGGCGCATTGCTCTTGACCATTTCACCATCAGACCTCTCAACCCTTCTAAAAGCCTTTGGAGAGGCCTCCATTCCCATCGAGGTCATCGGTCAAGTGAAGAAGGGAAAGCCTCGCGTTTTGGCGATCGATGAAAAGGAGAGCAAAGAACTTCATCCACTTCCGCGAGATGAGATACTGAAGATTTACGAATAATCCCCCCTCGCCCCCCTTCCTGCCTGCCGGCAGGCAGGTATTAAAGGGGGGGGATTACGTGGACATTACGATGAACCAAAAATCTTTTTTAGGTCTCTCGAGAAATGTAAGAAATTTGGGCTGGGTGAGTCTGTTCAACGATATCTCCAGTGAGATGATCTATCCGCTTCTTCCCCTCTTTCTGACCCAGGTTCTGGGCGCGAGCGTGATATTTGTCGGCCTCATTGAAGGGATCGCTGAGAGTGTTTCGAGTTTCTTAAAGCTCTTTTCAGGGTGGTTTTCTGACCGTTTTCAAAAAAGAAAGGGAATCATCTTTTTCGGCTATTCCCTTGCCTCTTTCACCCGACCCATCATGGGACTGACCACCTCTGCCTATCATGTCCTCTTTCTCCGATTCTTTGATCGAGTGGGCAAGGGAGTAAGGACTTCTCCTCGAGACGCATTGCTTTCTCAGTCCGCGCTTGAAAATGAAAGGGGAAAGGCATTTGGTTTCCAGAGGGCGATGGATCATGCTGGAGCGATGACTGGCCCGCTCATCGCCTCCCTCCTGATGGCGACCCTGACGCAAGATCTCAGGGTGATTTTTATCCTCGCTGCGATTCCTGCAGTCCTCTGCCTTTGGGTCCTTTATCGAGGCGTATCCGAAGCGAGGAGGGATCTACCTTCGACGTCCCCTCCCCTCAGCCTTGATCTAAAATCATGGGACAGGAAGTTCAAATCTTTTCTTCTCATCATCACCCTCTTCACTCTTGGCAATTCGAGCGATGCCTTTCTTCTTCTTCGTGCAAAGGATTTGGGCATCGGTGTCGCATCGATTCCGATCCTATGGTTCGTCTTCCATCTCTCAAAGACCGCTTTCTCCGTCCCAGGAGGCACCCTCTCGGATCGCATAGGAAGAAAAAGGGTGATGATCATTGCCTGGACCATCTATGGTTTGGTCTACTTGGGATTCGCCTTTGCATCGAACGCCTTTCACATCTGGCTTCTATTCTTTGTTTATGGCATCTTCTATGGCTTTTCAGAAGGGACGGAGAGGGCTTGGGTTGCAGACCTGGTGGAAGAGTCAAAGCGAGGAACTGCCTATGGTGCCTACCATTTCTTTATCGGCATAGCTGCCTTGCCAGCGAGTCTTCTGATGGGGTTTCTTTGGAAGGCTATTGGTGTTCAATGGGCCTTCTCTTTTGGTGCAGTGATGGCCTTGATCGCTGCATTCTTAGCAATCATATTAATGGGAAATAGAGATGATAAATCCCAAGTTCCAATTTCCCAAAATCCAAATAACTGAAAACTGTAACCCCTCTCCCCCAATTTTTCTCCTTTCTTTGATTTTTCTCTATATTTTGGGTAGATTGGTTCATCCTCGCTGAGAAAGTTGATTTAAAAGACATTCAAGATACAATGCCAAACACGAAGATCGATTTGGATATAAAACGTTTCGCAAGATATCAATCCTTGGGTAACCCTCTATTATCTAAGGACTCTTTCAATAAACGTGAGGAAACTTCATACCATTATTCGTGAGATCAACGAAGCCATTGCCGCATAATCTCCTGCGATTCAACATCTCCCTCTCACCCGGCGGGAGAGGATGGGGGTGAGGGGGGATAAATACATCAAATTTGATGTTGATTAATCGTTGAATTACTTGTAGAATATTTATTTGTGGTATGAAGCGACAGACAAACTTCGATCTATACCTTGAGGAGCAGTTAAAGGACCCTGGTTTTGCTGAGGGGTTTAAAAAAGCCAGTGAAGCTCGGGATGTGGCTATTCAATTAGCTTCTCTGCGCAAAAGGTCTGGATTGTCTCAGAAAGAACTGGCAAAACGCGTGGGAACATCTCAACAACAGATTAGCCGTCTGGAATCACCTTCGTATAAAAGTCACTCTTTAAGTATGTTGCGTCGAGTTGCAGATGTTCTCGGAGCCAACGTTCATGTAAAAATCCAAGCCAAAAAGCAACAGTCCCCGCCAGTTGTTGCCGAAGCCAAAGCCATTTATAGAGTTAAAAATAAGGATGTGCGCAAACGAAGGGAGCTCGAAAAGTTTGAACTTGCCTTTTTAAGAGAAGAGAAAGTAGACCTGGTGAGGAATTTCCACATTGTGGAAGCTCTCTATAAAGAAGCAGTGACTCTTGGTATCATCCCATTAAAAAATCCTCTGGATGGGATAGAGGTGGATCTAAAAATAGCAAAGGTCGTTAATAGTGTTTGAGAGATTGCTTAAAAAGGTTGCGCCTCAGTTGAAGAAAGCCTCGATTCCTTACATGGTCATAGGTGGCCAGGCTGTGCTTATTTATGGAGAACCAAGACTGACCCGGGATATCGATATCACCATGGGGATTAGTGTAGATGGATTGGATAAAGTGAAAAAAATCATCCCTATCATTGGTCTCAAGAGTCTCGTCCAGAAGGAGAAGGAGTTTGTAGAGCGGAACATGGTGCTTCCTACCATAGATCAAAAAAGTGGTATTCGAGTTGATTTTATCTTTTCATTCTCCCTATATGAAAGGCAGGCTATCGAGCGAGCGAAGGATATTAAATTGGGCAATTCATTCGTTAGATTTGCTTCTCTTGAAGATGTAGTGATCCATAAAGTGATTGCTGGAAGAGCACGGGATCTTGAAGATGTAAAATCCATTCTCTTAAAAAATCCGAAGTATGATTTAGTCTATATCAAAAAGTGGTTGAAGGAGTTTGACAAATCATTGGGCGGAAAATACTTAAAGATATTTAGAAAAATAGAGAAGGAAATTTCATGACCGATATCGTCGCTAAACTCTGGGGATTCTGTCACACCCTCCGACACAATGGAATTGATTACGGCGATTACACGAATTTAATTTGACCTACTTTTCCATTTTTGATAAAAATATCTTCTATAAAAGGTTTAACTGCATTTAAGAGTACGGGGAAAGTCCCATAATTTAGGAGGTTCTAATATGAAGGCAATAAAAAAACTTGTAGAAGTGGAAAAAGACAAGAGTGTAACAGTCAAATCACTTCCTTTTAAGCCTGGGAGCAAGGTGGAGGTAATTGTTCTTCCTGCTGGAAAGGAAGAAAACATTTTTAAATACATGGATCGCGTAACTCAAAGTAAAAAAATACCCTCTATGAGTTTAAAGGAGATCGAAAAGATTGTTCATGAAGTCAGAGGGGTTAAGTGAAAACAGACCTGGTGTTTGACACCAATGTCCTCATATCAGGATATTTATGGAGTGGAAAACCCCGTCAAGCAATAAGGCTTGTTAAATCAGGTATTTTCAGCCTTTTATATTGCAGGGAGTCAATAGATGAACTTGTCAAAGTTTTATCAGTGAAATTTGATTTTAATGCAACAGAAATATACAAGGTCATACAAGACATCAAAAACATTGGTAAAAATATTCCAATTATTTCAAAAGAACATCCTATAAATGAAGACCCTACAGATAATTTATTCATAAATCTTGCAATCGATGGGAATGCAAGGATCATTGTAAGTGGAGACTCCCATCTTTTGAGACTTAAGGAATATAGACATATTGAAATTATAACAGTTTCTCAATTATTAAAAAGGTTCGCATAATTTCTTATCCCCCACAAAAGAATATTCCCTTATGAGAGATCTTGGGCAGAAATCTGGGCTGATCTCTTAAAAAAGGACGCCATATCCGAACAAACAATTCTGTGATCTGAGCCAATATTGAAACGATCGGGCCTCCCTCCTTTAAGATACAATCTGTAGAAATTCCTTTCTTCTTTTGTTCATATACCTATTGTAGTAAGCTTGTAATTTTGATAATATTGGTTCATCCCTGGCTTCCTCTTGCTGGGATAAGAGGTTGATTTAAGAACATATTCGAGATACCATGCCAAACTTTAAGATTGACCCGGATATAAAACGTTTCGCAAGATATCAATCCGTGGTTAACGTTCTATTATCTAAAAGTTCTTTCAACAAGCAGGATATTTATGAGAGCTTAAGAGATGAGAAACGGGCTTTTGTTGGCCGCGTGATAAGCGAATTATCGAAAGAGGGTTATTTAACCAACTCAGGGCCAAAGGGTAAGCCGCAGTATTTCTGGTCAGGGAGAAAAGAACACTTCAAGCCAGGACGTTGGATTGATCAGAAGGTTTTCACCCCAACGGTTAAGCGGTCTCCGTCCATCGATCGACCAAGGGAACGCCTTCTCCGATTGGGACCGTCAGAACTCAAGACCTCGGAGCTCTTAACCATCTTGATTCACTCCGGCCTTCAAGGTGAATCCGCTATGCATGCTGGGGAAAAACTGGCTGCGTTGTTTGGAAACGATCTCGGTAAGCTATCTCTGCAAGCAAGAGGAGAACTTAAACAGGTCAGCCGAGCCATCGGGGAGACTGCCTATTGTCAAATTATGGCTGGCCTCGAATTAGGCAAGAGGCTGGCAAGTCAAAGGACTACCGACTCAGTAGCTCATCATAAAGTCAGAAACACTTCTGATGCTATCGCATATTGCCAAGAACATTTTATCAGGCTGGCAAGAGAAGCCAAACAAGAGGAATTTCATATTGTCCTGCTGGATGAAAAACATCATGTGATTAAATCAGAGCAGATCACGGTTGGACTCTTGGATAAAAGTCTCGTCCATCCCCGTGAGGTCTTTAAACCAGCCATTCGCGAATCAGCCTCTGCGGTCATTCTGGTTCATAATCATCCCAGTGGAGACCCCACACCCAGTCAAGATGATACGACTATAACCAAGGATCTTAAAAGGGCTGCTGAAACTTTGGGGCTTCGAATCCTCGACCACATCATCCTATCTAAAGATAAAGCCTTCAGCATGGCCCAGGAGAAGATGTTGTAATTAAGAAATACCCCTCTTTGCTAAAGAGGGGGAAGGGGAGATTTAGACATTCCTCATGAACGACTCTGACATCAGCGAGGCAAAGACCAGGAAGTTGTTTATAGACAAGGCCCTTATAAGGGCTGGGTGGGGTCCAATCGTTCCTTTCAGCTCACCAACCAAGTATACCCAGGGCTCTGTTGAAGAATACCCAACAAAGAATGGGCCGGCTGATTACATTCTCTTCTTCAAAGGGATACCCTTAGCATGCGTTGAGGGTAAGAAACTAAGCATAGGACCTCAAAATGTTCTTCAGCAGGCCAAAAGATATTCACGAGGCTTTGAAGGACACTCCCTCTCATTTGGCGATTATCATCTTCCTTTCGCTTATTCCACTAATGGAAAGATATTCTGGTTTCAAGATTTACGGGACCCGCTAAACCTTTCGAGAGAAGTTGCCGAGTTTCACACCCCCCAGGCACTGATGGAAATCCTAAATAAGAACGAAGCTGTAGCGAAAGAATGGCTCAAAGACCATGAGATAGTTAAAGGACATCTTTGGCCTTTTCAGATTGAAGCAATAACTGCGATAGAACAAGCCATCCTTTCTCGGAAACGCCATATGATGGTCGCCATGGCAACAGGTACCGGTAAAACCTTTACAATCT
>CAZFJD010000189.1:0-6978 GCA_964518775.1 uncultured Syntrophaceae bacterium | reverse complement strand
CCCTCGCCCTCCCCCGTCGAAGGGGGAGGGAAATAACTGGGGAAATTTCAAATATTTTTGGTTAGAATTTATTGTTTTTTCTTCTTCCGAAATCTTTCCTTATTTCTTTGCCAAGATCTATCAAACCAGCGCAATTTTTTTTGGAAACGGACCACTTCGCCAACCACTAGAACAGAGGGTGGTTGAAGGTTCCTCGATTCAACACGAGCTACAATATCCTTAAGAGTCCCAGTGACACACCGTTGGTGGGAGGTCGTTCCATGGGTGATCACTGCGATTGGCGTCGAGGGAGGCTTTTTGTTTTTTAATAGTTGTTCTACGATGTTCCTTAGATTTGACAATCCCATAAGGATGACTAAGGTGTCTGCACCAGTAGATATCTTCTTCCAAGGGATGCTCCGTTTAGCCTTACCGGTGGCTCTGTGTCCGGTGACCACGGCAAAGGATGAAGCAATCCCCCGATATGTAACCGGAATTCCAGCATAGGCAGGTACTGCATATGCTGACGATACCCCTGGTACCACCTCAAAGGGAATGCGGTTCATGGCCAGAAACTCCACTTCCTCCCCACCCCGACCCAATACAAATGGGTCACCGCCTTTGAGTCGGAGGACGACTTTGCCTTCGCGTGCCTTTTTCAAAAGCAGTTCGTTAATCATTTCTTGCTCTAAGGTGTGGAAGTGAGCTGCCTTTCCTACAAATATTTTTTCTGCATCGGAACGGGTTTGCTTTAGAAGGCTATCATCCACGAGACGGTCATAGACCACTACGTCAGCCTGTTGAAGACAAGCCAATCCTTTTACTGTCATCAGACCAGGATCACCAGGACCTGCGCCAACGAGATAAACTTTCCCCTTCGTCAACTTTTTCTTGCCTCCATCATTTCAATCTTCAATGAGTTTCTTAATAATGTTCGCTGCTTGTTTCGGGCAGGTAGGATTTAATCCTTTCTCCTACTTGGGCGATCGACTTCTCCCTGCCTTCTCTCACCTCCCATACAGGGACAATGGGGAACAGTTTGGTGAAGAGTGTATAGAGGAGTGCAAATAGAGAAATGCAGCCTGTTAGGATCGACCACTCCACCCAAGTGGGAATATAAATCGCCCCTTCAATGGGAAGTCTCTGATTGGTTAAAGTGGGGACGATGATGACAAATCGTTCCAACCACATCCCTGCAACGATGGAGATAGAAGCAATAATTGTACCGGTGATGGTTCGTGTTTTTCTAAAAACAAGAATGGGCAGTGGAATGATGAAGCATAGTGTGAAATGAAACCAAAAGAGGAATGAAAACCTTCCATTAATTTTGGACCAGAAGATGGTCATATGAACTGGCTCATTACCATAAACGACGGTGATAAATTCTGTAAAAGTGAAATAGAACCAGAGAAGGGTCATCGCCATAAGGAAGACTCCGAGATTATTAAAGTGAATCGGTTTTATATAATTTTCGAGATGGTAGGCCTTCCGGAGTATCGCCATCACAATGGCAACGCTTGCGACCCCTGAGAAGATAGCACCGGTTACAAAATAAGGACCGAAGATGGCGCTATGCCACATCGGTTGAATGGTCATGGCGAAGACAAAGGAGACCACCGTATGGACCGTGATCATGACTGGAATGACGAGGATGGAGACAAAGGTGATGGCTTTTTCCAATCGGCGGTGTTGCCCCTCCGTTCCAGTCCAACCCAAGGCGAGAACCTGATAGAACCATTTCCGTTTCTCACCGAGGTCCCTCAGAAGAGCAATATCCGGAATCAGAGCGAGGTAAAGAGAGATGGAACTAACAGTGAGGTAGGTCATAATACTGCAGACATCCCAGAGAAGGGGAGATCGAAAGTGGGGATATCTAAGAACATAGAGCATCCGATCGGGTCTTCCCAAATCGATCAACACACTTCCAACGCCGAACATGAGGATGAAGACAGTAGTCAGTTCTGAGGCCCGGCTGATCGGTCTTCGCCACTCCGCTTTTACAACGCGGAGGATGGCGGAGATGAATGTCCCGGCATGGCTGATCCCAATGAAGAAGACAAAGTTTGTGATATAGACACCCCAGAAGATCTGTCTTGAAAGTCCAGTGACAGCAAGTCCAGTACGGTATTGAGTGAGATAAGCGTAAGTTCCCCACAGGATAAGGGCGATCAGAACGGAGACGGTGATGTAGAAACCCCTGCCTGTTTTCCTGACATGTTCGAATAGGGTGGCGTCCTCTCCCAATATGATATCTTCCCTGGCCTTCATGTCTCCTCTTGAAAAGTCTTCAATTTTTTAAGCAATGCAGCCCTGGCGTCCTCTCTTTTTCCTGTCTTAATGAGACCCAACAACAAGTCCAAATCGATGGCCTCCTGCCAATCTTCAGCACTCACTCTTACCTCTTCCTGTTTGAGCTCTTTTCGGACCTCCTTAATGACGGAAAGTAAAGAAACATATTCCTCCCCAAAAATTTGTTCAAGCCTCGTTCTAATTTTTTTCGCAAGGGCTGGACTCGTTCCCGATGTCGAAATGGCTAATATTAAATCACCCCGACGAATCAAGGAAGGCATAATGAAATCTGATTCTTCTGGGCTATCGACCACATTCACGAGCATTCCCCTCTCGGTTGTATTCTTAGCCACTTTCGAATTTATCTCTTTGACATCCGTTGCTGCAAATGCAATGAAAGCCCCTTTCAAGTCACCTGGCTTATATTCACGATAGATTGGCCGGATCCTCTTCGCTTCAACAAATTTGGTCAGCTCTGGTTCCAATGTCGGACTGACCACAGTGACATCTGCACCACATTCTAAAAGGGCTCTCACCTTGCGAAGGGCAACTTCGCCACCGCCAACGACGACGCATTTCTTGCCGCGGATGTTCAGGAAGACCGGATAATACGCCAACTTCCTCATCCTTTCCTGTCTTGTGTCATTCCCGTGTAAACGGGAATCCAGAGTTACAGATTCCAAAAAAAATTATGGATTCCTGCTTCCGAAGGAATGACGGCCTCCTTCCATCAAACCAAGAAGGAGATCTCATACGATGTAAAAAACTTTAGGCTTGGTTCCAAGTTCTACCTGTCGTTGAATGATATGGTTTGATTTAAGCGCTCTTCTGACCGCTGACTCCGGATCGTTGAGGTCACCAAAGATCAAGGCCTTTTCTTTACATGCCTCGACGCATGCCGGAATAAGCCCCTGAATAAGCCTTTCCTCACAGAAATTGCACTTCTCCACAACCCCTTTCGTCCTCGTCGGAAATTCAATATTCACCTTCTTAATAAAGGGCCTTGGGTCTTTCCAGTTGAAGCTTCTTGACCCGTAGGGACATCCAGCCATACAGTATCTGCACCCGATGCAGCGATGAAAGTCGATCATGACAATTCCATCTTCTCTCTTCCAGGTCGCTCTCGTGGGACAATATTTAATGCAGGGAGGATCATCACACTGATTGCAAAGGAGGATAACAGGCTTTCTCCTCAAACCCTCATCGCCGAATTCATTAATATGTTCCGGAAAGGCCTTTTCATAAGGAACGCTCCAGATCCATTTGATTTCGTCTTTGATGTTGCCAAAGGTGGGCACATTATGGATCCGGTGGCACACATCGAGACATTCTATACAACCCTCTTTCCCCCAGCACTTCTTCAGATCGATGACCATAGCCCACTTTTTCCCAACAAAAGGACTTGGTGCGGGTAAGGTTTCAAGCGGTTTGATTTTCGAGACCACCTCCCATCCTGGCTTTGCGGCGAGTCCCAGAACAGTTAGTCCGGCGATCTTTAAAAATCCTCTCCTATCAAACTCCATCTAAGTTCCTTTCGGGGAAACTTCTTTTGGGTGGGTGTGGCAATCCCAGCAGTTATTGGTGACTCCCATATAATTATGGCATTGGTTACAAAATTCATCGCGTTTGTTCGAATGGCAGTTTATGCACGTCTTGGTAAGGCTCATATTATATTTCTTCTTATCACCGGCTACATAGATCCTTATGTTGCGGCGAACGACGGATTCCCTCCAGTCTTTTAACAAATCCATATGTTTGACTCGAATAAATTCTTTCGGCTCGATGCACTGTTTTTTCTCAGCAAGGATTTTCGGTTCGATTTTTGGTTTCGGCATATAACCCGTTTTTCCGGTGGATGCGTTATACCAGAGGGGGAAGGTCATTAAAATGAGGAAGATGAGGATTCCGGCTATGATTTTGCCTCCATCATACATGGTCGTGTCCTTCCCCCTCACCCTCCCCTCTCCCCGTAGGGGGAGAGGGAGGGGTGAGGGAATTAAGGATTTTACCTCGGAGGTCAGTTGTCCTCTCCTTTTCTCCCTTCATTACGATGGCATTGCCCACCAGTTCATGAAGTCCACTCACCTCCATTCCAGGAACCCAGTACTCGAAAAGGGTCGGAAGCGTCGCTCTATCAATCGCACAGATACAGGTCACCAGATTCACCCCGAATTGTTCCTTAACATACTTGACCGCATTGGCTCTCGGCAGGCCTCCTCTCAGGCGTGTCTCGATATTTTCGTCCGAACCTAAGCCTGACCCACTTCCACAGCAGAAAGTCCTCTCCTTGATCGTATTTTCTGGCATTTCGTAAAAATGGTTACACACTTTGTTCAGGATATATCGCGGCTCTTCAACAAGACCCATGCTCCTCGAAGTATTACACGAGTCATGGAAGGTTACCTTCCAGTGGTCATTTCGACTCGGATCCAATTTCAATTGATTGTTCTGGATCAGGTCAGCAGTAAATTCACAGATATGGACCATCTTTGTCGATTGGGCATTCTCAAAGTGCGTACCCGTAATGGGCGAGACGGGCTCCTCAAGAAAACCTGTTGGACCATTAAAGGTATCCATGTATTGATGGATGACTCTCCACATGTGTCCGCATTCCCCTCCAAGGATCCATTTCACCTTCAACCTCTTGGCCTCTGCGTATATCTTAGCGTTCAGCCGCTTGGCTAACTCCATGGAATGGAAGAGGCCAAAGTTTCCGCCTTCTGAGGCATAAGTGCTCCAGGTATAGTCGAGGCCGATCTCGTGAAAAAGGATGAGATAGCCCAAAAAAGTATACCAGTGCGGGCTTGCGAAGTAATCTGCCGAAGGTGAGATGAAGAGGATCTCCGCGCCCTTCCGATTAATGGTTGGCTCCACCTTGATCCCGGTGATCTCTTTTACCTCATCAACAGCAAAATCCATGGTTGTCTTAAAGGCATGAGGAAGGACACCGAGGTGATTTCCCGTCCTGTAACAGTTCGATGCAGGCTCGATGATCCAGTTGATGTTGCAACCCACCAGATTGAGAAGTTCCCTCGCCATCATCGTGATTTCGCAGGTATCGATTCCATAGGGACAGAAGACGGAACAGCGCCGGCATTCCGTACACTGATAGAAGTAGTAAAACCATTCCTTCAGGACATCCTCTGTTAGCGCTCTTGCTCCAGCAAGCCTTCCAAAGACTTTCCCAGTTAGGGTGAAGTATCTTCGATAAACCGATCTCAGAAGCTCAGCCCGAAGGACCGGCATATTCTTTGGATCTCCCGAGCCAATGAAGTAGTGGCACTTGTCAGCACAGGCACCACATCTTACACAGATATCGAGAAAGAGCTTAAATGAACGGTATCGCTGCAAGCGATCTTTCATCCCCTCAAGGATGATCTCTTTCCAGTTCTCCGGCAGTTTCCAATCTTGTTCCGCCGGCTGCCATTCCCTCTGGTTTGGAAGTTCAAGATACTTCTGGTGTTTCAATGAGGCAGGATAACAATAAGTGCCCTTTCGGAATTCGATCTTAGGCTCCAGCCAGCCCTTTTTAGGGGGCGTATAGTCTATTCGATAACGTTCCTCTTGACTCGATATACCCTGTGCCATTTTCATTCCTTCTCTAAAGGTAACCCAACTTCTTTCATCACTTCTTTGAATTCGGCCTCATACTCCTCATACGTATGAACCTTTACAGGTTTATCCCATGGGTTCATATGCCGGTGATTGCGGCTATTATTGCTCAGATTTCTCGTTGGGCTGAGGAAGATTCCAGCCATATGGATCATCTTGCTAAAAGGAAAATAGGCGATCAAAAACGATACAAAAAATAGATGGATGTAGAATAGCAGACTCATTCCTTCGGGAGGGACCGGATTGAAACTTAGCATTCCCATCACCCATCCCTTCACCTTAACGAGATCGGCTTTGAAGAAGAACCGCATGAGAATGCCAGAAAAGACTACGCCCAGAAGGATGAAGAGAGCAAAGTAGTCCGAAGGGAGAGAGATGTAGCGCATCTGAGGATAGATGACCCTTCTGACAAAGAGGTAGATTAAAGCGCCCAAAATAAAGATATTGGAGATAAAAAAGGTGGGTGCGATGGACTGGAGGATTCCATCCAAGGCCTGAATAAGAAGTACAAAAGAAGGCACAGGTTCAGTGAAGAATCTCAAGTGCCTGATCAGGATGATGAGAAGCGCCCAGTGAAAGGCCAATCCCCCGAACCAGAGATATAGGTTTCTCTTAAATAGGAGTTCGTAAGCCCTCCTGAGTTCAACCCTTTCGTTCCAGAATAGGGAACGGAAGAAGAGCACCTCCAGGGCTATTCTTGCGAGCACACCACCTGTGGTATAAGGGCTATCGATATTATTGGGTTTGATCCAGGGGAGAGATTTTTGTTGTCCAGAGGTGGTAGGGATATGGAAAGGTACGGGTGAACTTCCCCATTTCAAGACCCGATAGATCAATCCAGCAATGAATAGGACTGTGGCAGCATAGGGAACTACAAGGGTGAAGAAGGATTTCCACTCTAACCCCAATATGCCAATGGAGACAAACAGAACCAAGGCAATCGTAGCGAGAAAAGAATAAAAAATACCCATTCTATATCTTTTCCCCTTCCCCTTTCTTCATTCGTTCCAAAAGCCTAAATGCCATCTCTTTTTCAGCTTTGGCCTCATGGACTCGTATCTCATAGATCTTCTCTCTACATTTCATATAAATCTCAAA
>CAZFJD010000188.1:0-7020 GCA_964518775.1 uncultured Syntrophaceae bacterium | reverse complement strand
ACAAACTCCTAATAGGCGAAGGAAGAAGTCCATGGGTTTCATTTAAGAAAGCAAAACTTCCTCCCTCAAAGAGACCGCATCCATGGATGGTTCGTAAGATCGGCATTCCAAGCTCCACCACTTTTCTTGCGACAAAGGCCTCTTCACCCCGACGTCCTGTGCCCGGATCCTTTCCCACAGGCCCCATTCGGGAGATGATCATTCCTCCTTTGACGGCAACCCCATTGTCCCGGGTAAATACGGCCTTCGGGTCCCTTGGAGAGCCTTCGACATTAACCACCTCCACACCCTCTTTTCGCACCGCCTCGGTCATCTGATCATGTTCTCTCTGCATCTTTTCGAGATCGGGTGCTTCTTCTCCCCGCCAGTACCATTGGTCAACGTCATCAATGAGGGCTTCGATCGAGGGGTCATATTTTTCTTTCTTCATGATCTTAATTTCGTTCCCTGGGCGATGGACAAGAACCATCTTCAAGGTTCCCACGTCATTATAGACTCCCCAATGTTTCCCCCAGACCCGTTTCTGCATCCCTTCATCTTCAAAAGATGGAAAGGGTCTCGGCGGAATCCGCTTAAGAACTTCATGATAATATTGCGCACTTTCTTTTAGACCCATAAAATATACCTCCATCGTCTTTTAAAATTTCGATTTCCCTCCAACGGAAAAATCAACCCATTCAATTTCAGGGCTGTGCAGGGTGAAGTTCATGGAGGCTCTCTTCGATGTTAGAAAGCCCTTTTTCGAGTTGTTGGTCAGTGATGACCAAAGGCATTAATGGCCGAATAATGTTGGAATAGGTCCCTGCGGAGATCATCAGCAACCCTTTTTCTCGGCATCGACTTACCAATTCCTTAGTAAAAGCTGTTGCGGGTTCTTTTGTCTTGCGATCCACCACCAACTCCATTCCCACCATGGCCCCTAATCCCCTGACGTCTCCAACCATGGAGTAGTCCCTTTGAAATTCCTTAAACTTTTCTAAAACCCTTTTTCCAATCTTTTCAGCTCTCGATAAAAGATCCTTCTTCTCAAACTGATCAAGCACAGCCAGGCCGGCTCGACAGGCCACAGGATTTCCTGCAAAGGTTCCACCCAATCCACCTACCTGAGGATGATCCATCAATTCTGCTCTTCCTGTAATCGCGCTCAGTGGAAACCCGCCAGCCATGGACTTCGCCATCACAATAATATCTGGCTCCACTTCATAATGCTCCATGGCAAACATCTTCGCTGTCCGACCAAAGCCGGTTTGGACTTCGTCTGCGATAAAGACGATGCCATTGTCTTTGCAGATCTTATAGAGGATATTAAAGTATTCCTTAGGAGGAACGACAAACCCGCCTTCGCCTAAGACCGGCTCCACGATCAAAGCTGCAACTTGTTCAGCAGAGACGTGGGTATGAAAGAAATCTCTCAACAAATAGGCGCAACGGATCTCACACGAAGGATATTCCAAACCGAAAGCGCATCGATAGCAGTAGGCATAGGGCATTCGATAAATTTCAGGGGCATAAGGAGCAAAGCCGAATTTATACGGCTTCATCTTGCTCGTGAGACTTAAGGCCAGAAGGGTCCGACCATGGAAGGCATCCTCAAATGCGATGGTGGCTGGTCGACCTGTCGCATGGCGGGCGATCTTGATCGCATTCTCAACGCCTTCGGCGCCACTATTGGCAAACATCGTCTTTTTTTGAAAATTTCCAGGGGTGATTTGATTGAGTCGCTTCGCCAGTTCCACATAGGGTTCATACATCACGACATGGAAGCAGGTATGGATGTATTTCTGGATTTGATCCTGAACAGCTTTCAAAACCTCTTCATCACAATGGCCGATATTGGCCACTCCAATGCCTCCGGCAAAGTCGATATATTCCTTTCCCTCCACGTCAGTGATGATGGCCCCTTTGGCTCTTTCAGCAAAGATGGGATGGGTATTGAAAGGCCCTTGAGGGATATGTTGATTCCTTTCAGCAACTAATGACTCGTTTGTCTTCATTAGGGTTACCTCCAGCTTTTCATCTACCCAAATAGGCCTTTTTTACATATTCGTTGTCCGAAAGATCGGAGGCCTTGCCTTCGATTGTAATCTTTCCGGTCTCCATGACGTAGGCTCGATGAGCAGTGCTCAGGGCAAGATAAGCATTCTGCTCCACGAGAAGGATGGTTTTGCCTTGCTTATTGATCTGCCCGATCACTTCAAATATTTTGTCAACCAATTTGGGTGCCAAACCGAGGGAAGGTTCGTCCAGAAGGTAGACCTTGGGATCAGACATCAACCCCCGTCCCATGGCCAACATCTGTTGTTCTCCACCAGAGAGTGTGCCCGCCAACTGCTTACTCCTTTCTTGAAGAACAGGAAAGAGCTGATAGACCCTCTCCAGCGCCTTTTCGATCGTCTTCCTATCGTTTCCCAAGACAAAGGCTCCCATCTGGAGGTTTTCGATCACCATCATATCAGGAAAGACCCTTCTCCCTTCTGGAACGTGAGACACACCCATTCTTACGATCTTCATCGGTGAGAGTTTTTCAACTCTCTTGCCCATCAATTCAATCGTTCCAGATAGAGGATGAAGCACTCCGGATATTGTTTTAAGGGTAGTGCTCTTGCCAGCCCCATTCGCTCCGATCAACGTGGCGATCTCACCCTCCTTCAACTCCATCGAAACCCTTTTAAGGACATGGGCCTTCCCGTAGAAGGTTTCGACCTCGGTTAATTTAATCATTGCCGGTCCCTCGCGCCCAAGTAGGCTTCCACCACAGCTGGATTTCGACTGACCTCTTCAGGGGAGCCTTCCGCGATCTTCTTACCGTAGTTTAAAACAATGATCCTTTCAGAGATCCCCATCACCATTCTCATATCGTGCTCGATCAAGAATACGGTGATCCCTTTCTTCCGGATCGAACCGATCAGGCCGATGATCTCCTGTGTCTCCTTTGGGTTCATCCCTGCTACAGGCTCGTCGAGCAAGAGTAATTCAGGATCCAAGGAGAGGCCGATCGCCAATTCGAGTCTCTTCTGTTCTCCAAGGGAGAGGTTCGCCGCTAAATCCCCCCGCTTGGAAAATAGATTCACAAATCGAAGCATCTCCTCCGCTTTTTCGACACCTTTTTGCTCCCTCCTTCTTTCAGAAGGGGAGAGAAGGGCCGACCAGATCCCCGGTCGAATGGCGATATGCTGTGCCACTGCCACATTTTCGCGGAGGGTCATCTTACGAAAGACCCTTGTGAGCTGAAACGTTCGGACGATCCCTTTTTTCACGATCTGATGGGGCCTCAGTTCAATGATGTCCTCTCCCTTGAAAGCAACCTTCCCTCGGGTGGGCGATTCCAATCCGGTGATGAGGTTGAACGTGGTGGTCTTTCCAGCGCCATTTGGACCGATGAGGCTGAGGATCTCCCCTTTCTTCACATAGAGATCAAAATCCTCGAGGGCTGTGAGGCCACCGTAATATTTCGTCAATCCTTCCACATTCAGAATGGATTCCGTAGGGTTCACCCTGAACGACCTCCTTGTTCAGTCCTTCTTGGAATCCACGATTGGAGAACGCCAATAATACCCTCGGGCATAAATATGATGGCCACCGACATCATGAGGCCGTAGATCATCATTCTGTAATCGGCAATGGCACGAAGAAGCTCTGGTAAGAATGTAAATAGGATTCCGCCTATGATGGGACCATAGAATGTGCCCAGTCCTCCGATCACGACCATGGTTAAGATGGTGAAGGTCTCATTGAGGGTGAATGTGTCAGGGCTGATGAACCGGACATAGTGGGCATAAAAGGCTCCTGCAAGGCCGGCAAAAAATGCGCCCAGGGCAAAGTTCATCATCTTGATGTGAGTGGTGTCAATGCCCACTGTCTCGGCTCTGACCTCGTCCTCACGAATGGCGACAAAGGTCCTACCAATTTGAGAACTCAAAAGTCGCCTGATGATCAGAAGGCAAACCAGACAGAGGGCCAACAATAAATAGTAGTACGAGGTCTTCGACTCAAAAGAGATGGCAAGGGAACCTCCAAAAATGATGGGAGGTGGATTTGGAATTCCCCTTATCCCTAAAGGTCCGTTGGTGAGCCCGACGAGGTTCATCATGGCCAGTCTTGTAATCTCACCGAAAGCAAGGGTCGTGATGGCAAGATAAGCTCCCTTCAATTTCAGGCAAGGCACCCCTATTAAGATGCCAAAAAAGATAGTGATCAGCCCAGCAAGAAACATTGCGAGCCAGACCGGAAATCCCAATCTCATGACCAATAAGGTGGATGCGTAAGCTCCAATTCCGTAAAAGGCGGCGTGGCCTAAGTTGAGTCTGCCCGTGCATCCTGTGATCAAATTCATGCTCGAAGCCAAGAGCACAAAGATTCCAGACATAATGATGATGTGGAGATAGTAAGGGTTCTTGATCATCCAGGGAAGACAGGCCAGTCCTCCAACGATGAGAAGACCAACCAAGAATTTAGTCCATAATTTCATCTCTTAACCTGCCTTTTTGGCTGTTTTTCCTAAGATGCCCTCTGGCCTTGCCCAGAGCACCAGGATCAAGACTAAGAAGGCGAAGAAGTCTTTGTAGGCCGAAGAGATGAATCCGGCTCCCAAGCTTTCGATCACGCCTAAGGCAAACCCAGCGGCGACCGCACCTACAACATTTCCCAATCCTCCGAGGATGACGACGACAAAGGCTTTTAAGCAAGCCATGAGCCCCATCGCAGGATAAATAAGAAAGATAGGACCAATGAGGGCACCTGCCGCTCCGGCCAAGGCACCTCCGATGATAAAGGTCATCTCCGCAATGCGGTTGATATCGATTCCGAGCAGAGCAGCCACTTCTGGGTCCTGGGCAGTTGCTCTCATCGCCTTCCCCATTCGGGTCTTCATGATCATCAGGTACAGAAGAAAGATCAATGCCAAGGCAACGCAGAGGACCAAAAGACGTTGGACCGTGAGTGAGATTCCCCCGAAGCTCAATGTGATTTCTGACAACCCTGTCCTCATCTGTTGCGGGGTTGAACCAAAGATCTGGAGGCCAAGATTCCAGAGGAAGATCGAGGCGCCCAAAGAGGAGATGATGGCAGGAAGGTGTCCCATTCCTCGTAAGGGACGGAAGAGCAACCATTCGTAGAATATTCCCAAGAAGGCGACTGCGACCATGGCAAAGATCAGAGCAAAGAAATAGCTACCTCCCAAGAAGTCGGAGAAATAGAAGGTCGCATAAGCCCCGATCATGTAGAGTTCTCCATGAGCAAAATTGACCTGATCGAGGATTCCAAAAATGAGAGTCAACCCTAATGCCATCAGAGCGTAAACGCCACCCATCACCAAGCCGTTCACCGCCTGCTGGGCAATTTCCGTTGTGGGTATCATTTACTCTTCTCCGATTATTTAAAAAAATCTTTAGTCTAAGGGTAAAGGGTCAAGGTAAAGATGCCGGTTTGGTGAAGGGGTTATGTGGTTAGTCTTAAAAACTTTACCACAACCCTTTCACCCTATACCAAACTGGCTTCCTAACCCTAACCCTAACCCATAAACGAGAGGACAATTTTCATTGTCCGGGGTGTTAAATCCCTTTGCAGGGTTAGTCAAGGTCCGATGATCCGGCGCTTTCCCTCTTTCACCTGAACGATATAAACATGGAGAGTTGCTTGACCCTCCGAATCAAACGTGGTTCGACCTTGAGCCCCTGTGTAATCGATTTTGTGCATGGCCTTGCGAAGGGCTTCCTTGCTTTCGAGATCTGTTCCTAAGGCCCCAGCCTTCTCAAAGGCCTCTTTTAGAATGTAGACAGCGTCGTAACTGGCTGCTGAAAACATCTCGGCCTCCATCTTCGAGAACTTTTCAAAATTCTCTTTGAAGGTGATGGACTTTGGAATTTTTGGATTAGGTTCCCAATAGCTGTTGTTGATCAAACCTTCTGCAGCGCCGCCAGCCAATTGAATGAACTTATCACTGGCAAATCCTCCAAGCCCATAAAACTGTTGCTTCATCCCCAACTGCCTTGCCTGTCTGAGAATCTGAGCTCCCTCGGTGATCAGTCCAACCATAAAAATGCCCTCAGGATCTTTGGCCTTGATTTTTGTCAGTTGTGTGGTGAAGTCTGTGTCGCCCAGGTTGAAGTACTCCGTGGCAAGGACTTCTCCTCCTTTTCCCTTGACCACTTTGGCCCAGGTCTCTCCACCACCCCTGCCATAATCCGTGTTTTCAAGAAGAAGGGAAAACTTCTTCCATTTCCCTTGCTTCATGACCCACTCAGCATTTTGGACCGTCTGCATGGTCTGATTCGGACAGTTTCGGAAGACCCAGGGATGGCCCGTCGTGATAGCATCCGCCACGGCAATCGGAACGAGGCGGAGGGCCTTATACCGATCGGATATTTCTGCGACTGCCAAGCCGACCGAGCTATTGAAAGGACCCACAGTTGCATGGACCTGATCCCGTGTGATCAGCTTTTCCGTCACAGCCACACCCTCTGCTGGCGTGGCGCGGTCATCCTCGACGAAAGCCTTGATCTTGAGCATCTTCCCAGCGATCTTAACCCCTCCTGCATGGTTAATCTCCTCAACGGCCAATAGGAACCCCTTTTTCATCAGCTCTCCAGAGTAGGCAACTGGGCCGGTGAAAGGACCATGAAGGCCAATCCTGACGACATCATCCTTCACCTGGGCCGTTGCAGGGTAGGGCAGATTGAAGATCAAGAAAAAGATAGCAAAATAGCCGAAGTATCTCTGAATCTTTGACATGAAACTCCTCCTCCTTTCATCTGAAATTTTTTAAGAAGATTACACCACCGCGTTACTCTATAAAGAGTGAGAGGACCGCCTTTTCCGTGTGCATTCGATTTTCTGCTTGATCCCATACTGCGGAATGGGGGCCTTCGATGATTTCATCCGTCATCTCTTCTCCTCGATATCCAGGCAAACAGTGCATGAAGATGAAATCGGGTTTTGCGATCTCTACCACTCTTTCATTGATCTGGTAAGGGCCAAAATCCTTGGCTCTTTTCTCTTTCTCTTTTTCGGCTGCTCCCATAC
>CAZFJD010000187.1:0-7028 GCA_964518775.1 uncultured Syntrophaceae bacterium | reverse complement strand
CTGAAGAGGATGGGGAGGATTTGAATGTGGAATGCGGATCGCGGAATAAGGCCGCATAAGACCCTAAAGCGAAAAGGAGGTGATGAAAAAACCGAACTTAGAATTTTCAATTTGCAGTGTAAGGCTTCCGATTTAGACATTTGAAATTTGACATTTGGAATTTCTTTTTAGAAGGAGGTATGGAGATGAGACGATCTATTCTTTTCATAATGGTTTTGGCATTATTGGCAATGGGTTCATGGGCATGGGCTGCGGACACGATCAAGATCGGGGTGGTCGGGCCGAGGACGGGTCCTGCGGCTGCTACTGGAAAGGCTTTCGAAGAGGGGATCGCCATTGCCATTGATCACATCAATTCAAAAGGAGGTGTTCTCGGAAAACCCCTCGAGGTTGTCTTCGAGGATACAGCAGGAGTTCCGGAGAAGGCTGCCTCTGGATTTGAAAAGCTGGCGACACGGGATAAGGTCCCCATTGTCGTTGGCGAAAGCCACTCCTCTTCCGCTTTAGCAGAGATTGAGGTGGCCAATCGTTACAAGGTTCCCTTCATCATCTGCGAAGCCTGGCACGATGATATTACGAAGAAGAACTACAAATGGGTCTTCCGAGCAGGGCCTGTGAACAGCGGTGTGGTCGATTTTTATATTGCGCCATTTGTAAAAGACAATGGGTTCAAGAAGGTTGCTATCGTCAGAGAGAATTCCGATTGGGGTGTGGGGATTGCTGAGCGGACGGAGCATAACCTTAAGAATTTCGGAATTCCCTTTATCACGTTGAAGGTGGAGCGGGAAAGCAAAGACTTTTATACCGAACTGACAAAGCTTAAAGGCGAGAATCCCGAAATTGTTTTGGCTTACATCTATGGGACTGGGCTCCACTTCTTCGTGGCACAGGCCCATGAAGTTGGTCTCAGTCCAAAATGCCTGATCCTGGACGGCGCCGGTCCTCCAAGTCTCTGGGATAGCTTCTGGAAGAACGTGGGTAAGGCTGGCGAGTTGGAGCTCTTCATGTCGAGCATGCACGAGAAAGTTCACCTGACACCAACGAGCAGAAAATTCTGGGACGATTACAAGAAGAAGTTTGGCAAAGATCCGAGCGATTACAAGACGCGTTCAATTTACAATGTGATTCTCATTGCAGCGGATGCCATCAATCGGGGCAAATCAGTGGATAATGAAGCCATCGTGGCGGCCCTGGAGAAGACCAACCTCGAAGTCACCACGGGTGTGGTCAAATTTGGATTGAAACAGGGAACCTATGAATACCATCAATGGATGCCTCCCATGCTTATTGTCCAGTGGCAAGATCAGAAGCAGGTTGTGGTTTATCCAAAAGAAGCGCTCATGGCTGCATTGAGGAAAGGAAAGTAAATCATGGATTGGAGTTCAGGGGTTAGGGGTGAGCCAAATTTAAATCCCTAACCCCCAGCTCTGGATTTTTGATGTAGGGTTAAGATGTCCGCATTTTTGATGTATCTGACGAATGGGATTGTGATCGGGGTGATCAATGCCGTTTCTGCGATTGGTGTCTCTTTGATCGTTGGCATTATGAGGGTGATCAACTTTGCCCATGGGGAACTCTACATCTTTGCAGGATACTTCAGCTACCATTTGAGCCTCACCTTCGGAATTCCACCTTATCTGGCAGCGCCGCTCTCCATCTTCTTCATCTTTCTGACAGGGTTGGGAATGGAGCGAACCCTGATCCGTCCCACTTATGGTGATGAGATGTATTCCCTCATCATCACCTTTGTCCTCTCCATCGTCTTGCAGAATGTCGCGCTCTTGGTTTTTGGCCCCTATCCCAACAAGCCACCGAATCTCGTCGATGGGGCGAGCAATATCTTTGGTCTCTTCCATTATGGAAACCAGAGACTCCTCTCTTTTGTCATCTCTATCGGTCTCTTGCTATTCATCTTTTATCTCATTAGGAGGACTTGGTTTGGAAAGAGCGTCCGGGCGGTATCTCAGGACAGGGGCATGGCCTCCCTGATGGGCGTCGACCATTTTCGGGTCAATATGCTCTCCTTTGGCCTGGGTGCAGCCTTGGCGGGTGCAGCTGGAGTCCTCATTGCCCCTATCTTTCCCGTGACACCCACAGGAAGCTCTTCGGTCAGCCTCACTGCCTTTGTCGTCGTTGTTCTCGGAGGGATGGGATCACTCAAAGGATGCGTGATCGGAGGGTTGATCTTAGGAATCATCGAAAATCTGGGTGCCGCTTATATATCGACGATGTATCGCCATATTTTTGGCTTCATCATTCTGATCCTCGTTCTTGTCTTCAGGCCCTGGGGACTGTATGGGCAAAGAACACAGTAGGCAGCAGCAACTTTAACTTGAAACCTGGAACTTGAAACAATATTAGAATGCAGGATCAAGGAAATGGACATTAAGAAACTCTGGATCCCGTTCTTATTTATCATCCTTGCGATCTTTCCTCCTTTTCTTCTATCCCAGTATTGGCTTCATGTCATGATCATCAGTCTCTTCTATGTAATGATGGCCTCCTCATGGAATTTGATTGCTGGCTTCACCGGTCAGATTTCATTCGCTCATGCAGCCTTTTCAGGGGTGGGCGCCTATGTCTCTGGGATGATGGCCGTCTACCTGGGACTTCCTCCCTGGTTGGGAGTCCTGATTGGTGCTGGCGTGGCCGCATTGTTAGGATTGGGACTTGGTTATCTTTGTATCCGGATGGGTGGCATCTACCTGTCGCTCACGACTCTTGGTTTCTCAGAGATTCTGCGTATCATCATCACCAATGAGGATAAATGGACACGCGGAACTATGGGACTTCAGATCCCGGGATTTTTTACCGAATACTCGAAGGCAAGTTATTATTATGTTTTTTTGGTCATCGCCATCCTCCTTCTTGTGGTCATCTACTGGATCATCCATTCGGAGATGGGTTTGACATTCCGAGCGGTATTGAATGACGAATTGGCAGCATCCTCTTCCGGAATCAATACGATTCGGGTCCGAGCTCTGGCCTTTACGATCTCGAGTGCCATGGCCGGTTTAGCAGGAGGACTCTACGGCCATTACCTGATGCTCATTACTCCGGACATTCCCTCTTTGGGACAGATGTTTTTGGTTCTGGCCATGGCTGTTATCGGAGGGATGGGTAGTTTCGCAGGGCCAATCATTGGATCTTTTGTCTTAGAGATCCTCTCAGAATATATCCGGATCTATGGAGAGTATCATCTTCTCCTCTTTGGATTGGTCGCCTTGGCTATGGCTCGGTTTGCGCCCGAAGGAGTGATCGGTCTTTTGGGTAAGAAGTGGAGAATAGAGTGGTCGCATTGATCGAAGGCAAGGAATTGACCAAGTCTTTTGGTGGATTGATCGCGGTCAAAGAGGTCGATTTCCATCTCCAAGGAGGAGAAATCGTTGGCCTCATCGGCCCGAATGGAGCGGGCAAGACAACCCTTTTCAATCTCATCAGCGGAGTCTTCCATCCGGACTCAGGCAGACTCTTTTTTGAGGAAGCCGAGATCACGCAGCTTAAATCTTTCGAGATCTGTCGTATCGGAATTGCAAGGACATTTCAGATCGTTCGACCATTTCTTAAGATGACCTGTTTGGAGAATACCCTTGTCGGCATTATTGGACGGAATGAGAGAGATCGAAAGAAGGGAGTGAAGAAGGATGAGGCCAGAGACTTACTAAAATTTGTAGGTCTTGGGGACCACGAAGAGACGCTGGCGAATAACCTGACCCTGATTGAGAAGAAGCGATTGGAGATGGCAAGGGCTCTGGCCACCAGGCCGAAGATCCTTCTTCTCGATGAAGTGCTGGCAGGACTTAACCCTTCGGAGATTCTGCAGGCGCTGGAGCTGATTGAGAGTATTCGAACCGAATTGAAGATGACGATCTTCTGGATTGAACATGTGATGGGTGCCATTATGAAGGCCTCGGATCGAATCATTGTTCTGGATCAAGGGGAGAAGATTAAGGAAGGAAAACCTGAGGAGATCGTCTCCGATCGAAGAGTGATCGAGGCTTACTTAGGGGAATCCGATGCTTGAGGTTGACCGAATCAATGTCTTTCGAGGAGAAGCTCAGATCCTCTGGGACCTGACGATGAGTGTCGGGAGCGGCGAAATTGTAACGGTATTGGGTTCGAATGGCGCTGGGAAGACCACGCTCTTTGAATCGATCCTCGGAATTCACCATCCCGCTTCTGGTTCAATTTCCTTTTTGGGAAGGGAGATCAGCCTTGAAACCCCGTTTCACATTACGCGGCGCGGGGTCTCATGTGTTCCGGAAGGAAGAAGAATCTTTAAGGACATGACCGTTTATGAGAATCTGGAGATGGGTGCTTACCCTGAAAGGGCTCGGTCCTCCCTTAAAGAGTCAGTGGAATGGGTCTACTCCCTTTTTTCTGTACTAAGAAAGAGGACAGATCAGATTGCAGGGACGCTCAGCGGTGGAGAGCAACAGATGCTCTCCATTGGCCGAGCCCTGATGTCAAAGCCGACGCTCCTGCTTATCGACGAACTGTCTTTAGGCCTTTCGCCAATCATCACGAAAGAGATATACGGGGCTGTAAAAAAACTTCATCAGGAAGATGTGACCATCCTCCTGATCGAACAGAATGCTACCCTTGCACTGCGCCATACTCAACGGGGCTATATTTTGGAGACCGGAAGGATTACCCTTCAAGGGACTTCTCAAGATCTCTTAGGAAACGAGCATATCCGGAAAGCCTATCTGGGAATGTAGTCCTCGTTGCGGATTGCGGAATTCTTATTTTAATGACCCAATGACCAAGTGACGGAAAAAAGAGGAGATGCCGATGAATTTGATTCCAGCTACGTGGAGGGCGGGCAACGTATGGAAAAGCTGATAATTACGGTTGGTATTACGGGCTCTCGGATCACACGGCAGCAAACCCCTTATATTCCCATTACTCCACAAGAGATCGCCCAATCGGGCATCGAGGCCTGGAGGGCAGGGGCTTCTGTTCTCCACGTACACGTTAGGGATCCAAAAACAGGCCTTGGGACTCAGGATATTTCTATCTTTAAAGAAGTGGTGGATCGTATTCGAAGTGAGACCGATGCCATCCTCTGTTTAACGACAAGTGGTATTCCAGGTCGAAACCTACCTATTGAGGAAAGGCTCAATCCTCTTTCTCTAAAGCCAGAATTGGTCTCTTTCGACGCAGGTTCTATTAATATGGGTGAACATGTTTTCCTCAATCTTCCAGAATTTTTAGAGACCTTGGCCAAAGAGACATTGGTGAGGGGAATCAAACCGGAACTGGAGGTCTTCGAAGTTGGGATGGTTTATACCTGTCTCCGGTATCTGGAAAAGGGCCTTCTTAAAACTCCTCTTCACTTCCAATTCGTTTTAGGAACACCTGCTGGAATGCCTGCCACTCCAAAATCACTCCTCCATCTCTCTGAGGTTATACCTCAGGGTTCAACCTGGTCAGTGATTGGGATCGGTGTCGGTCAACTCCCCATGGCGATCATGGGAATGGTGATGGAAGGACATGTCAGGGTCGGATTGGAAGACAACATCTATTATGCTAAAGGTGTTCTGGCCAAGAGCAATGCTCAATTAGTGGAGAGAGTTGTTAGGATAGCGAAAGAATTTGGAAGAGAGATTGCAACCCCCAGGGAAGCCAAGAGAATTCTGAATTTAGTGTAATTTCACCCGTTCGACCGCGCGAAGACTTCGACGAGCTCAGTCGAGTCGCCCCGCCTTTAAAGGCGGGGTAAGGAGGCGCGCCTCAGGGTGAACCTTGAGCAAGTCCCGGCGTTCAGGCCGGGGAGCCGAAAGGTTCACTCTTATTATATCCTTGATTAATTCAAAAAGGTTCGCAGATTTCGGGGGTATATGTGGGAGAGTTGATTCACCCATGGAAGTCCACAGTGCAGAAGATATAAAGTTCTTCCGAGTCAAGCCAATCTTGCAACGAGACATTTAGGTTCAGCCCCCTCTTTTTAAGGAGATCGAAAAAATCCCAAGTTGTTATATTGAGTTTTTTACATACCTCCAAGAGGGTAAGCTTTCCTGCTTGGCACATCAGTAAGAGTCTTTCCTGTTTGTCCTCCATAAAGCCCTTTCTCATTATTTCTCTAAGATAAGTGGACTTATCCAGATACATCTCTTTGACAAACCTTGAAAGCTTCTTTTACAGAGTTGCAGTCTCCACCCTGTCAACAGGAAGGTTCTCAATAGTGATGTTCACGAGGTCTCTTAAGGACAGCTTCTTACTGGCATCGAGGATTTCAATACCAACAATATGCCTCTTTTCATCGAGGTCAACGGTAATTCCTTCCTCTATATCTATATTATCCTCGACATATGCGTCTCTGAGCTGGATATACAGAGCATCGGCCTCTCTGTCATATTCAATCTTCAAGTAGGATCACCTCCATCCCTTTTTCTTCTTGACAGCACTTATAATTAAAAATCTATCATTTTCTTCTTTATATGTCACCCTTAAAAATTTATCCGAAGTCTTCATCCATGCGTTAAATCTGTTTTCTATGGACGGGTCAAGAAATTCAGGGGCCCTCAAAGCCGATTCTACTTCTGTATCTGTAATCCTATGCCATCTCATTCTATTCTTCGCATGTCTTGTATATTTTAGTGGCTTCACTGGGTATAGGGTAACAAATAAACATTTAACTTGCAATTAGGAGGTATATTTCTGGAAGAAAAAGTAGCCTGTCTCCTTAAGATGTCTCCTTAAAGCACAGGTGACATTTTTGTCAAGATTGTTCAGAATAAACCCAAAATTGTAAATTTCTCAAAGTTCAATCCCGGCATCGAATACCGATTAAAAATCTAAATTATCCCTTAAAAATTAACTAAATACACAATCATAATCTTTAAGATTCTTACTTTGGCACATATATTGCTCAAAATTGAAAGAAAATAAAACAAAACGAGGTGAATTAATGTCGACGATGAAAGATGATAACGTTTTAACCACTGATGAGGCAGCCAAGTACTTAAAGGTATCAAAATCAACCTTGTTAAATCATATCCATCATAAAAAGATAAAGGCTAAGA
>CAZFJD010000186.1:3874-7089 GCA_964518775.1 uncultured Syntrophaceae bacterium | reverse complement strand
GAGGGCATGCGGTGGCGGCGGTGGGTTACGATGATAAGATGAAGATCAAGAACAGTTATGGGGGAAAGGAGACAACCGGAGCGATTCTGATTCGAAATTCGTGGGGAAGGGAATGGGGTGAGGAAGGCTATGGATGGTTGCCCTATGAGTATATCCTGAAGGGCTTGGCAGAGGATTTCTGGTCGGTTCTGAAGAAGGAATGGATCGATACGGGTCAGTTCAGGGAGTAAGACAGATGGAAAAACTGGGTTGCCTGGATTAACCCAATAGCCTCTATCACCTTATGAAATCGAAAAGCTTTATTCCCGCTTATTTGCTTTCCTTGTTCATATGGGTCATAGCATCATTGCCAGGGGATGATCTGGAAAAGATTCAGAAGTTTCCAGAAAATCCGTGGCTCCGATTCTTTCTTTCGGATGCATTCGCCCATTTTCTCGTCTTCGGATTGCTTACCTTACTCATTGTTAGAGGATTTTATGACAGAAAGGAAAGGCCCATCCCGCTTATCAAAATAGGTCTTGTTGCCTTTGGGTATGGTCTATTCATCGAAATTTATCAGGCTGTCCTTCCGTGGAGGAGCTTTGGGTTGGATGATCTTTTCTGGAATACCGTGGGGGTTTTATTTTTTCTAACGGTCAGCCGCGGATTAATACTGATGAATGCGAGACGCACGAATCTACGAATATCTGCGCAGAAAAATGGAGAAAATTAAGTTTCGATCAGGGAAATGAGAGAGGGTATATTATTCATCAGTGGGTTCTTCGTAACAGTGCTGATTATTCCTTGGATGAGAAGGTTTTCTCTCAAAGTGGGATATCTGGATCGACCCGGGAGAGACCCATTGAAAGTGCATTCCGTTCCTATTCCAAATTCTGGTGGTCTGGCCATTTTTGGGGTCTTTGCTCTCCTCCTGATCTTTGCTTCTCTTAGAGGTCTTTTGGGTGGACATCAGGTGGTAGGATTGGTAGTGGGTGGAGGCTTTGCTTTGGCTTTGGGAGTTTGGGACGACCTGAAACACGCTCATCCAGGCATTCGGTTTATTGGCGAGGTTTTTGCTGGACTTATTTTAATCTTTTTTGGCACCCGAATAGGGGCGCCTCTCTTCCTAAGTATCCCGCTGACGCTTTTTTATATCGTAGGAGCAATCAATGCTGTCAATCTTGAAGATGGTCTGGATGGTTTGGCAGGAGGACTAACCCTTCTCTCTTTTTTGGGGTTTGCCCTTTTATCTGCAAAAATGGGAGAAAACGCGGGAATCGCAATTTCCATCCTTCTGGGTGGAATTCTACTTGGGTTCCTCATTTATAATTTTAATCCTGCCTCCATTTTTATGGGAGACGGCGGAAGCTATTTTCTCGGGTTTGTCCTTGGTTACTTGGCCGTCTCGTTCACTCACTTCCACCACTGGTCGAGCTTTCTCAGCCCCATCCTCATCGTAGGGATACCGGTTCTTGACACGGCTTTTGCCATTCTGCGACGTCTTAGAAAGGGTGTTTCTCCATTCAGCGGAGACCGAAGCCATTTTTACGATTTGTTGGTGGAGAAAGGATTTTCCGTTCGGCGGACAGTCCTGATTTGCTGGCTCATTCAAACCTTTTTAGTTATAATTGGACTTGCCCTCTATCCCGTGCCTTGAAGATCACACCCACTGAGTATAGATCGAAAGGTAGATATGCCTCGCAATCTTAATAAGAGTTTTGATCGTATTTACCTTTCTCCGCCTCATATGTCTGGATTGGAGATGGAGTTCGTTAAAGAGGCTTTTGCGAGTAACTATATTGCTCCCTTGGGTCCTCAGGTGGATGCCTTTGAGCGTGAGTTTGCCGAGAAGGTGAATACTGCACATGCGGTGGCGGTTTCATGTGGGACAGCAGCTATGCACCTGGCATTGCGTATCGTTGGAGTTGGTCCTGGGGATAAAGTCATTGCTTCAACACTGACCTTCATCGGCAGTGTGACGCCGATAACCTTTCAGGGAGCCATACCAGTTTTTATTGATTCGGATCGTTCATCCTGGAATATGGATCCTGGTCTGCTGCAGGAAGAACTGGAAGCTTACCCTAAGCATGACTCTCTGCCAAAGGCTGTGGTTCCAACGGACCTGTATGGTCAATGTGCTGATTTAGATCGGATTTTGGAAATCTGCTCATCCTATGGAATCCCGGTGATTGCGGATGCTGCAGAGGCGCTTGGGGCCAGGTATAAAGGTCGCAGTGCAGGCGTAGGGGCAAAGGCTACGATTTTTTCTTTTAATGGGAATAAGATAATCACCACGTCAAATGGGGGAATGTTGGCTTCCGATGATGAAGCATTTATTGAACAAGCTCGTTTTTTGTCTCAGCAAGCCCGGGATCCAGCCCCGCACTACGAACATTCTGAAATCGGATACAACTACCGAATGAGCAATATTCTGGCTGCCATCGGTCGAGGACAGCTCAAGGTCTTGGATGAGCGGGTTGAGAAAAAGCGTCAGATTTTTTCTTATTATCAAGAGAGCTTAGGCGACCTTCCTGGAATTGAATTTATGCCTGAAGCGCCTTATGGCCAATCTAACCGTTGGCTCACCCTAATCCTGGTCGCTCCTGATGAATTTGGTTCAGACAGGGAGGAAGTGCGCTTGGCTCTGGAGGCCGAGAACATCGAAGCACGGCCGGTGTGGAAACCAATGCACCTTCAGCCAGTATTTAAAGGCTGTCGTTTACGAGGAGGGGCAGTGAGTGAGGATATTTTTCGACGCGGATTATGTCTGCCCTCCGGGACTCAGATGACCAGAGAAGACCAAGGAAGAGTTGTCAAAATCGTCAAAAACTGCTACAAAGGTTCTCGATAGCTTTTTGTTGATCTATGCGAAACCTCATTCGTAACAGAAATTTCTATTTGATGCTTTTTTTGGATGCGTGTCTCGTTGTTGCATCGTATGTCTTCGCCTATCTTCTGCGCTTTGAAGGAAAGATTCCACTTCGGGAATGGGAGGCGATGCAGTCCGCAATTCGATATATTCTTCCTTTCAAACTCACCGTCTTCTTCTATTTTGGCCTCTATGGGGGGATGTGGCGATATACCAGCCTTGTGGATCTCTTCAATGTTTTGAAAGCTACATTGACTTCATCTTCATTCATTATTTTGGCTATTCTTTTTCTCTATCGTTTTGAAGGATTTCCGCGTTCCGTCTTCATCATTGATGGGTTCCTGACATTTGTTTTTATTGGAGGTCT